>CAQLOA010000082.1 GCA_948829205.1 uncultured Eggerthellaceae bacterium | reverse complement strand
CCTGGTGGGCACGCTCGACCGCTTCAACGACGCCAAGCGCGCCGAGGAATCCGACAGAGTTAAACACCAAATTTAGTTCTGAAGGTTTAACAGTTCGGAACGAAGGGCGGCCGCAAGGCTGCCCTTTTCATGCGGTGATATAAACTACGCTCTATGGACATCGACAAGCTTACAGATGCACTCAAGAACTGGCTGGCCAGCATCCTTCACAGCGACGGGCTAAGCACCTTGATAACAGCGGCGATCATCGCGGTCGCCACGGCGATATGCGCGCATTTCGTAACGATGTTCCTCCGCAAGATACTGAAGTCGAACAAGGGCCCGCTGCCGGCCGTGAGCATCTTCGTGAACATCGGGCGCGTGACCGTGTGGGTGATAGGCCTGTGCGTGATTCTGTCCAGCTGCTTCAACGTGAACGTCGGCGCAGCGGTGACGGCGCTCGGCATCGGCGGCATCGCCGTGTCGCTGGGCTTCCAGGACACCCTTTCCAACCTGATCGGCGGCCTGCAGATCATCATGACGAAGCTGGTCGAGCCGGGCGACCGCATCAAGGTGAGCAACTACGAAGGCATGGTCACCGACGTCACCTGGCGTCACACGACCATCCTCACCGCCCGCGGCGAGCGGGTGGTCATCCCCAATTCGGTGATCAACACCAGCGCGTTGGTAAAGCTTGCCCCCGAGGACGACATCAGGCTGGACATATCCATAGACCCGGGAGACGAGTCGCTCGACGAAGTGGTGTCCAGGATGCAGGACGAGGTGAACGAGGCGGTCGGCAAGGTGGCCGTCATGATGGAAAAGGCCCAAATCAACGTCACGGGCAAGACCGACCGCGGATATCAAGCAATGCTCACGTTCGCCACCGGCAAGGGGACCAAGCGCAGCGTAGCCATCGACACGGCGCTGAAGGCCATAGCGGGTTCGGCCAAGCGGCTGAAGCAGCACAAGCAGCGCAAGGAGAGCCGGGACTTCGTCGTCAACCGCGAACTCGAGGACCACACCGGCCCCATTGGCAAAATTGAGGAAGAGGTCCACAAGCTGGAGGAACGCAAGAAGGAGCATCATGAGCCAGCCAACTAGCATTCGCGTATTCGGGCTGGTGCCCGATTCCATAGTGGACGGCCCGGGCCTTCGGTACGGAGTGTTCGTGCAGGGGTGCACCCACGGCTGCCCGGGATGCCACAATCCCGAAAGCCAGCCGGTGGACGGAGGAAGCACCTATGCGCTCGACGACATCTATGACGACATCCGCGCGAACAAGCTGATCCAGGGCGTCACCTTCTCTGGCGGCGAGCCCTTCGAGCAGCCCGAGGCGTGCGCGGCTCTGGCCCGTCGCCTTAAGGACGCAGGGTACGACATATGGGCCTACTCCGGGTACACTTTCGATGACTTGTGCAGCAAGGCGACCGGCCAGCCCGCCATCGAAGAATTCCTGGGGTGCATAGACGTTCTGGTCGACGGGCCTTTCGTGGAGTCGCTCCATTCCTACGAGCTGGACTGGCGCGGCTCGTCGAACCAGCGCCTGCTCGACGTTCCCAAGACCTTGGCCTCCGGCAGTCCGGTTGAATGGAAGCAGCCGAAGTTCGAGATCGAAATACCCTCCAGCTGGTGAGGCCCGTCCCCTGTTCCAAACCACCCGGCTTCGTCTCGCTGAATTCAACACGTGCGTGAACTTCCGCATTTTGGTGGCCAGCTGCGTCGGAGCTGACATATACTAACGGTGGTTCCGCCCCTCCATACTTTGCGATGGACCGATGCTTTTATGAAGGGAGCCCAACATTGCGTGTGGAATGGGGATTCGCGTCCGTTGATGCGAAAGCCAGGAAGCAGGCTGCGGGTACCCACCTTGTTAGGTGGGTTCATCCTTTTGGAGGTGGCGGGGCCTTATTTTGTACTTCGTCCTACCGGACGAAGTATCATCAGACGCTGCGCGGACGCCCCAGCGGTTCATCTTCGACCTCCAAGAACTCCTCGCGTACAGAAGTACGCGTCGTCGTTCTTTCGCTCGAATCTGAACCACCGGATGCGCCGCTCGCTCACTTTCCAATCAAGCAATGAAAAGAAATCAACAAGAAACGACAACGGTACGATTCCTTGCCACCGACGTTCGTTTTGCACACGTTATGGGCGTAAGGTACAATGATGGGTACCTTTGACTCGAACCATAAACGCAGAAACAGAAGGGCATCGCAATGGCAGGCAACGGACCTTTGACGGGCAGAACCTTCAACAACAGGTATCAGCTGGGCGAGCGCATCGGCGTCGGCGGAATGGCCGAGGTCTACAGCGCACAAGACATGGTGCTGGGGCGCATCGTCGCAGTCAAGACGATGCTTCCGCAATATGCTGCCGACCCCGACTTCACGCGCCGTTTCCGCCAGGAGGCAGCAGCGGCCGCCAACCTCCAAAGCCCCTACATTGTCAACGTCTACGACTGGGGCCACGACCAGGACACCTATTACATAGTCATGGAGTTCGTCCGCGGCTCTGACCTGAAGACTGCAATCCTCGAGCGCGGAGCGATCAACCAGCGCAAGGTGGCCGAAATAGGCTCGCAGGTGTGCCAGGCCCTTACGGTGGCCCATCAGCAGGACATCATCCACCGCGACATCAAGCCGCAGAACATCATGGTCCAGCCCGACGGCAACGTGAAGGTGATGGACTTCGGCATCGCCCGCGCAAAGAACTCCACGGCCGACAAGACCGAGACGGTGCTGGGCACCGCCCACTACACGTCGCCCGAGCAGGCGCAGGGCAAAGACCTCACGGCAGCCAGCGACATCTACTCGCTCGGCGTCGTCCTTTACGAGGCGTCCACCGGCACGCTTCCCTTCGACGGCCCCGACGCCGTCAGCGTGGCCCTCATGCAGGTTCGCGACCAGCCGCTGGCCCCGCGCGAGATCAACCCCGACATCGACCCGGTGTTCGAGGCCATCATCCTCACGGCCATGCAGAAGGACCCGAATGCGCGCTTCGCCACCGCGAACGACATGCGCCTGGCCCTGAACGACTTCCTTGCCGGGCGCCCGGTCAATCTTGCTGCGCTCGTGGCAGGCGGCGCCGCGGCGGCAGCCATCGGCGCTGCAGGCGCCGGGATGGCGCATGCGGCCACCAACAGCGACTTCACCCAGGCGCGCACCAGCGTCATTTCCCCGATAGGCGTGGCTGCCGGCGACATGGATTCCACCCAGGTCATGCCCGTCGCTGCGGTAGGTGCTGGCGGGGGAGGAACGCCCACCCGCCGCTACTCGGGAGGCGCGGCCCCTGGGTCCGGTTCAGGAAACAACGAAGGCTCCGGCAAGAAGAAGGCCATCATCGCCGTGTGCATAGTCGCAGTGCTCGCAATCGCGGGCGTGCTTGCGTTCATGTTCCTTGGCGGCGAGAAGCAGGACGTCCCCGACGTCACCAACACGCCTTACGAGCAGGCGGTCGCCGAAATCGAGGCCGCCGGCTTCCAGGTGGGCGAAATAAAGACGCAGTATGACGACACGGTGGAGGAAGGCCAGGTCATCGGCCAGAACCCCAAGGGCGGCACGAAGGCCAACAAAGGCTCGAGGATCGACCTGTGGGTTTCGCAGGGTTCCGAGCAAGTGGACATGCCCGAAGTCGTGGGCATGCCCGAGGCCGACGCCAAGAAGGCGCTGACAGATGCGGGATTCATCATCGGCGAGGTCACGCAGCAGTACAGCGACGACGTCGAAGAGGGCCTGGTCGTCAGCCAGGACCCGGTCGGTGGTCAGGCTGCCAACAAGGGCTCCGTCGTGAAGCTGGTGGTGTCGAAGGGCAGCGAGCAGGTTCCGGTGCCCAACATCGAGGGCTTAAGCCTCGACGCGGCCCGTAAGAAGGCCGAAGACGCAGGACTCACCATCAACCAGACCGGCAGCGAGCACAGCGACACCATCTCTTCCGGATGCATCATCAGCCAGTCGCCTTCCGCCGGAACCAAGGTGGCGAAAGGCACGGCGATCAACTACGTCGTGTCCTTGGGCGAAGACAACACCGTCAACGTGCCCAACGTCGTGGGCAGTTCGGAATCCTATGCCAAAAGCGCACTCGAAGGCGCGGGCCTCAGGGTGAGCATCACCTACAGTGCGTCCAACTCGGTTGCGAAGGGCAACGTCATCAACCAGAGCAGGACGGGTTCGGCGAAGAAGGGCGACACCGTCACCATCGACGTGTCCACCGGCCCCAGCACACCCGAGCCCGGAACTCCCACGGAATAGCGAAAGGCCGCGGACGACCCCGACAAGTCTTAGTGAGACGTTGGAGAAATCGAGTAGGCGTTTAAGGCGAAGATTCCACTTACCTCAGGCTGTTTGCAGGATGCCGCAGCTTCTGGGATTTTAGCTGCTCTTCGCTTTTAGCCTATTCGATTTCTTCAATGGGCGTCGAACTCGACTTGGAGGAATCGCCCGCGACCTTTTCCTACCCCCGGAAGATCAGGTTCAGAGCCTCGTTGCGGGTGGCCTGGCTCTTCGCGAACACGCCGCGCACGGCGCTGGTGGTAGTCTTGCTTCCCGGCTTCTTCACTCCGCGCATGCTCATGCACAGGTGCTCGGCTTCCAGCACCACCAACGCTCCCTGGGGATGAAGTTGTTCGATCAGCGTGTCGGCGACCTGCGACGTCAGCCTCTCTTGCACCTGCGGGCGCTTCGCATAGGCATCCACCAGGCGGGCCAGCTTCGACAGGCCGCATATGCGCCCGTCGCGTGCGGGGATGTAGGCGATATGGGCCAGCCCGAAGAACGGCACTAGGTGATGTTCGCACATGGAATAAAACGGAATGTCGCGCACCAGCACCATTTCCTCGTGGTGTTCATCGAAAGTGGTCTTGAAGTGGCGCGCCGGGTTCTCGTCCATTCCGGCGAACACCTCCTCGTACATGCGGGCGACGCGGGCGGGTGTCTTCAGCAGCCCCTCGCGGTTTGGGTTTTCCCCGATGCCCTCGAGTATCAGGCGCACGCCCTCTTCGATCTTGGCCTTGTCCATGTAGAACCCCTCGCGTCGTCGCTGTCGTGCCCCGTTGCGGGCCGCATTCTCGCGGCCGCGTACCGCCGCGGCACCGCACTATCCCGAACGTTGTGGGATAATTATAAGACCTATGGCACGAACCATACTGGACGTTAGGAACAGCCCATGAAATGCGTCATCTCCGTGCTCGGCGCCGACCGCACAGGCATTGTTGCCGCGGTTGCAACCGTGCTCACCGAATGCAACGCGAACATAGACGACATCAACCAGACCATCCTCGGCGAGAACGAGATATTCTGCATGACCATGCTGGCCACGTTGAACGTCGAATCGGCCAGCTTCGACGAGGTGCAGGACCGTCTGACCAAGGAAGGCGAGCGGCTGGGCATGCAGATCACCATCCAGCGCGAAGACGTTTTCCGCTTCATGCACGAGATCTAGGATGTTCGTGAGGCTTGTGAGGACCTTCGCATGATCGACGTAGTGCTGCTGGTGGCGCGGCTTCTGTTCGTCGCGCTGCTCTACCTGTTCCTGTTCGCAATCATGCGCACCGGCGTGCGCCAGGTCAGCGGCGCTTCCAAGAAGGGCAAGTCGTGGCATCTTGTGGTCGAGAAGGGCCCGAAGGAACTGCGCGGCGTCAACATTCCCGTCACGGGGCCGGTCATCGTGGGCCGAGCTCCCGGTGCCGACATCGTGATTGCTGCCGGCTACGTTTCCGGGCGTCATGCCCGCTTCCAGCTGATGGGCGAGAACCTGTTCGTGGAAGACCTCGGCTCCAAGAACGGCACGGCGGTGAACGGCGCCTACATCGGCGAACCAGTCCCCGTCCGCAACAAGGACGCCATCGCCGTCGGCGACGTGGTAATCCGCGCGAGGTACGAGTGATGGCCCCGATGGACCCCGTGAGTCCCATGAACCCAGCCGGTTCCGTGAACCCCGTGTGGCCGATGGACCCCTCGTCCAGCGGGGGCAGCCCTGCGTTCGACCCTGCTTTCAACATGACACCCGATTCCGCATTCAATCCCGCGTTCGACTCTGCCGCCTCCGCTGTGCAAAGCGGGCGCCTTGAGAAGGTGAGGCCGTTCGGAAGCCGCACCGACGTCGGCTACGTGCGCGAGCACAACGAAGACAATCTTCTGGTGGCGCCGCCCTTGTACGTGGTGTGTGACGGGATGGGCGGCCACGAAGGCGGCGAGGTCGCCTCCGAGATAGCGGTGGACACCATATCCCGGCTGGCCCCAGCCGAGCTCGACGCCGAGGCCCTTGGCCGGGCGGTCGAGGAAGCCAATCTTGCGGTCATCCAAGGCGCGCGCGACGGCATCGGCAAGGAAGGCATGGGAACCACCTGCACCGCGGCTATGCTTGAAGGCGAGAAGCTCGTGATCGCCCAGGTGGGGGACTCGCGTGCATACTTGCTGCACAACGGCGTCCTTCAGCAGATTACGCGCGACCACAGCGTGGTTGCCGACCTGGTGGAGTCGGGCGAGATATCGCCGTCGCAGGCGCGCACGCACCAGTGGCGCAGCTACATAACGCGCGCGCTCGGCCTCGACCCCTACATGCAGGCCGACCTTTACGAAATCAACGTGGCGGCCGGTGACAGGCTGATGCTTTGCTCGGACGGCCTCTATTCCATGGTGCCCGACGAGGGCATAAGCGAAGTGCTGCAGACC
>CAQLOA010000081.1 GCA_948829205.1 uncultured Eggerthellaceae bacterium | reverse complement strand
GTCCCAACTGCAAGCGCCTGCTCATAATCGACTCCGACCTCTAGCACACGGCCGCTCTCGAACCTTTAGCGTTTTGCCCTGCACACGGCCCCTTCGGCCCCCTACCATACGAATGCAACAAAAAAAGCCTCCCTTGCGGGAGGCTTTTCGAACGTAAGGGTTCGAGAGCGGCCTATGCGCGCTCCACTTTTCCGGCCTTCATGCAGCTTGCGCAGACGTTGGCCTTGCGGACGTGGCCCTTGGTGTCGCGGATGGTGACCTTCTGGATGTTGGGGCGGAAGACGCGGTTGGACACCTTGTGGGAGTGGCTGACGTTGCGTCCTGCCACCGGATGCTTGCCGCAGATTTCACATACTTTCGACATTGTTACTCCTGTTATCCCGTGAGGCCCTTCGGGCCGTGTTTCTGCTGTTGGGCTTGCCCTTTCGGCAAAAAGCCTAACTACTATATCACAAGTGTGACGAGTTTCCCCAAAAGATTCCACCGCATGGGCGCGCATCGGCTCATGTTGTATACTTTCAGAACCAAAAGCCCTTAGCGGGCGCCGCTTTGAGGCGGAGTTTCACGAAAGGTGTGCCATGTCTGACAAGATCCCCGGTAGCCTGCACGTCGCCAACGAGGTGCTTTCCGACCTCGTCGGGTACGCAGCCATGGAATGCTACGGCGTGGTGGGAATGACGGCCCCCAACGCAGCGGACGGTATAGCGAAGATCCTCCCAGCGTCGCGCCTGCGCCGAGGCGTCGTGGTGAAGTCGACCGACGAAGGCCTTCACGTCGAGCTCTACGTGGTAATCGAGTACGGCACGAACATATCCACCGTGTCCCAGAACCTGGTGGACCAGGTCACGTTCGCGCTGAAGGAGTACGCATGCGTGCCCATCGCGTCGGTCGAGGTGCACGTGGCCGACGTCAAGGTCCGCATGTAGAGCGCATCAACCGTTGCCGAAACCTCTTTAGGAGCCGAAACCCAACCATGCAAGACAGCTACTCGTCAACAGACATAGTCAACGCGATCGCGCAGGCGTCGCTGCTTCTTTCGAGCCGCAAGGACGAAATCAACAGGTTGAACGTGTTCCCGGTGCCCGACGGCGACACCGGGACGAACATGTCGCTCACGCTGGAAAGCGTCGTGGGAAGCCTCAGGGCGCTGAGCCCTGAGGCCGGCTCGGCCGACATACGCAAGGCGATCGTGTCCGGGGCGCTCATGGGCGCGCGCGGCAACTCCGGCGTCATAACGTCGCAGATCCTCCGCGGGCTGTGCGAAGGTGCCGGGGAGGGCCTGCGCTTCGATGCCGAGTCGGTCGCAGGCGCGTTCAAGCGTGCCGTGGAGGTCGCGTTCCAGGCCGTGCGCAAGCCGGTGGAAGGAACGATACTCACGGTCCTGTTCGACTCCGCCCAGACGGCCGAGAAGTGCGCCGCCGACGGGCTGAACACCAACGAGGCCCTGGACGCCATAGTCGCCGAGGCGTACGCTTCGGTGCAGCGCACCCCCGACTTCCTCGCCGTCCTGAAGGAGAACAACGTGGTCGACGCCGGCGGGTTCGGCCTCGCAATACTGCTCGACGGCTTCTCGTCGGCCATCCAGGGCAAGGCCGGCAACCTTGGCGAGAAGATTCTCATAGGGTCCGACGCCCCCAAGGTCGAGATAGAGCAGATCGACGACTGGGAGGGCTCGGAGTACCGCTACTGCAACGAGTTCCTGGTCGACTCCGACGTCCTCGACGCCGAGGAGGCTCTCGACTTCCTGCAGACTATGGGCGACTGCGAGCTATGCGTGGGCGCCGCGCCCAAGTTCAAGGTGCATGTGCATTCCAACCACCCCGACCAGGTGCTGAAGTACTTCCTCGACCGCGGACAGGTGTCCGAGGTCTTCATACACAACATGGACCTGCAGTCGCAGGATCGCGCGCGCAAGATAGCCAGCGAGGAGGCCATGCCTGCGCCGGACGCGCACCCCGAGCCGACGAAGCCCCTCGGCTTCGTGGCCGTGGCCCCGGGCGACGGGAACGCCGCCATACTGAAGAGCCTGGGCGTGGACGTCGTCGTGTCGGGCGGCCAGACCATGAACCCTTCCACCAAGGACCTCTACGAGGCCACGGAAAAGGTGCCCGCCGAGTCGGTGGTGATACTTCCCAACAACTCGAACATCATAATGGCGGCCAACTCGGCGTGCGAGCTGAGCAAGAAGGAGTGCGCCGTCGTCCCCACGAAGAGCGTTCCGCAGGCGTTCGCGGCGATGTTCGCCGTCGACCCCGACGCGTCCGCCGCCGAGAACGTCGAGGCGATGGCCGAGGCGGCATCCCAGGTGAAGACGGGCGAGGTCACGGTCGCCATCAAGAACTCGAAGGACGCCCACAAAAACAAGATCCGCAAGGGAGACGTCATCGGCATAGCCGACGGGTCCATAGAGGCCGTCGGCAAGACGGTGGACGAAGTGGTTCTGAAGCTTCTTGCCGCCATGGACGCCGAAGACTCCGACACGCTCACCGTGCTTGCCGGCAAGGACTACTCCGACGAGCAGCTCGATGCTCTCGTCGAGCAGGTCGAGCAGGAGTTCCCCGACCTGGAGGTCGACCCGCAAAGGGGCGGACAGCCGCTTTACCCGGTCGTCTTTTCCGTGGAATGACGTCAAGGGCCGGCTCCCTCGACCGTCTTGCTGCCACGCTCGCCCTCGACGAGCCGGTGACGCGCATACCCGGCGTCAGCTCGACGCGCGCCTCCGCGCTCTCTAGGCTCGGGGTGCGCACGGTCCGCGACGTCCTCGCGCACTATCCGCGGCGCTACATGGACCTGACGCGCGTGCGCACGACCGCCACGGCCCAGATCGGCGAGCAGTGCACGGTGTCCGGAACCATACACGAGGTCAAGCTGAAGCGGCCGCGCTACAACCTTCCCATAGTCGAGGTCTCCATCGTCGACGACGACGGCGTCCTCGTGGTCAGTGTGTTCCACCAGCCATGGCTAAAGCAGAAGCTCAAGGAAGGCCAGACCGTCATGGCGTCGGGCAAGGTCGAGTTCAAGTTCGGCTTCATGCGCATGACCAACCCCTTCCTCGAGGTGGTGGAAGGCGCCGTTCCCGAGGGCCGCATCGTCCCCATCCATCCCGCGTCCGAGAAGCTGCCCGCTCCGACCATGCGCAAGATAGTCGCGTCGGCGCTGGACGTCGTGTTCGGGATGCACGACCCCCTTCCGCTGGAGCTTCGCCTGAAGCGCGGGGTCGTGAGCCGGGGGAGCGCGGTTTCGGCCATACATTTCCCCAAGGAGATGGACGAGGCCTCGCAAGCCCGCACGCGCCTGGTCTACGAGGAGCTTCTGCTGCTGCAGCTGTTCCTCATGAGGGAGTGCGACGCGCGGGCGGTGGGCGTCGAACCCGTCGCGCACGTCGTAGACGGGCCGCGCATGCGAAGGCTGGAGGAGGCCGTGCCTTTCCAGCTGACGGACGAACAGCTCTCCGCAAGGCGCGACGTCCTGGATTCGATGGCGGCGCCCAAGGTGGCCAACCACATGTTGCTCGGCGACGTGGGCACCGGCAAGACGATAGTGGCCGCCTTCGGCTTCGCTGCAGCGGCCGACACCGGCGGCCAGTCCATGCTGCTCGCCCCCACCGAGGTGCTTGCGCAGCAGCACGCCGGAACGCTCGGTCCGATCCTGGCCGAAAGCGGCATCTCGCTGGGCGTGCTGACCGGGTCCACCCCGCCCGCCGACCGCGAGGGGATCCTCTCGCGGTTCTCGCGCGGCTCGCTGGACGTGCTGGTCGGCACCCATGCCCTGCTCGAGGACGACGTCGAGCCGTCGAACCTGACGTTCGCGGTCATAGACGAGCAGCAGCGCTTCGGGGTCAACCAGAGGGCCGCGCTGCTTTCCAAAGGCGAGGCGCCAGACGCCTTGTTCCTGACAGCAACCCCCATACCGCGCTCGCTGGCGCTCGCTCTCTTCGGCAACCTCAGCCTTTCCTACCTGCGCAAGCGCCCTCGCTCGAACGCGGAGAGGAAGACGTTCGTGCTTTCCGAGTCGCAGAAGGGCAAGGCCTTCGACGGGGCGCTCGCCGAGCTTGCAGCCGGAAGGCAGGTGTACGTGGTGTGCCCCCTGATAGGCGTTTCCTCCGAAGAGCGCGACGAGGGCGCCGCCAGGAAAAAGCCCTCCGACGGAGGCGACGACGCATACCATCCCACGGTCGCCATTGAGGGCGAGGACGACTTCGCGGCCGACAACCTGACGGCTGCGAAGGACGAGGCGGACTTCCTTCAGAGCAGGGTTTTCGTGGACTACAAGGTTGGCCTTCTGCACGGAGGCATGCCTTCCGAGAAGAAGGCCGAGGTCATGGCCGACTTCCGCTCCGGCGACATAGACGTGCTGGTGTCCACGACGGTGATCGAGGTGGGCGTCGACGTGCCCAACGCGACCGTGATGATCGTCGAGGACGCAGACAGGTTCGGCCTGTCCCAGCTCCATCAGCTGAGGGGCCGCGTCGGACGCGGCGAGCACGAGGGGAGGGTGTACCTGGTGTCCGCCTCGAAGCAGCCGGTGGCGCTGAAGCGCCTCGAGGCCCTGGAGAAGAGCGATGACGGGTTCGAGATCGCGAAGTACGACCTGTCGCTCAGGCGCGAGGGAGACATCCTCGGCAACCGCCAGTCGGGGACGTCGGCGCTCAAGCTGGTGAACATCATGCGCGACAGCGAAATCATAGAGTGGGCCCACGAGGACGCGCGGGAGGTCCTTGACGCCGACCCCGACCTGTCGCTTCCCGAGCACAAGGGCCTTGCTCGCGAGGTTGGCATGGTGTTCAAGGACGAGCATTCGGTGGTGGGAGGCTAGCATGAGGATAATCGCAGGCGAGTACAGGGGGAGGGCGATCAAGTCGCCGGAAGGGCGCGACACCCGCCCAACCACGGACCGGGTCCGCGAGTCGGTCATGAGCTCGGTGTTCAGCGCCACGGGAGGATTCGAGGGCCTTCGCGTGCTCGACGCCTTCTCGGGGTCGGGCGCCATGGGGCTCGAATCCCTGTCGCGCGGGGCGGAATTCGCCCTGCTCAACGACAGTGCGCCCGACGCGCGGAGGGTCCTGGAGGAGAACGTCGACGCCCTGGGGTGTGGAAGGTCCCAGGCTCGCATAGGCGCAACGGACGTGCTTGCGTGCGGGCTTCCCGGGCAGGGCGCCCCGTTCGACCTGGTGTTCCTCGACCCGCCTTATGCGACCCCGCAGGCCGATGTGACCGCTCTCGTGTCCAACGCCAGGGAACAAGGGATCCTTTCCGACGGATGCCTGGTCGTGTACGAGCATGACGAGGCGGCCGACCTCGGCCTTCTCGAGTCGTCCGGCCTTGCGTTGAGGAACGAGCGCAAGCTGGGCAAGACCTACGTGTCGTACATTTCTCTGGCTTAATCTTGCGTTCATGCTAAAATGTTGATTTCATGGAGGCTTGTGAGCCGTGCATCTGCATGCCATGCTTCAAGCCGACCCGATCGAAGACGAAACTCTCATTGGAGGAAACGATATGGACGAAACCGGCGTTTTGGGGCTTCTCGAGGAGCTCTCGATCCTTCTGGAGGATTCCAAGCCAGTTTTCGGCAAGGGGAACATGCGCCAGGTCGACATCTCGGCCGCGTTCGAGATCATGGACGAGATCCGCGACATCTTCCCTGGCGAGTTCGCCCAGGCCAGGCAGATCGTCCGCGAGCGCCAGGTGCTTCTCGAGGACGCCGAGGACGAGGCGAACCGCCTTATCGAAGACGCGCGCAGCCAGGCGATGACCATCGCCTCCGAGCAGGAGATCGTTCGCATATCCCAGCAGCAGGCCGAGGCCATCATGGCCGATGCCCGCGAGCTCGAGCGCGAGACGCGTGCGGGTGCCGAGGACTACGCCGACGAGGTGTTCGGCCACGTCGAGCAAAGCCTCGACAACGTCCTCGGGCAGGTGCGTCGCGTTCGCGACCGCCTGAACGCCAACTCCATGAACGCACGTTAGGCCTTGCCAGCCCAGCCGTTCCGGCCGCCTGCGCAAGCGGGCGGCCTTTTTCTTGCACGAATGCTTCGGCCGCTAACGACGGAGGTGCGATGAAACCGATCCGCATCGAGATACCGAAGGAGCTGTTCACTCCTGCGGAATTCAAGCATTACGAAGGCGCTGCAGACATCGAGTTCCTGAAGCTCGGCCCCGACCTGTTCGAGTTCGGGAATCCGCTCGAGTGGCAGGCCGACATAACGAACACGGGGGGCGCCCTTCTCGTGACCGGCACAGTGGAAGGCGAGGCGACGTGCGGATGCGCCAGGTGCCTTGGCCCTGTCACCTTCCCGGTCACCGGCGACGTGGAAGGCTACTTCCTCGTTAGCCCGGAAGACGCCGCACCCGACGACATGGAGGACGACGAGTTCGACTACCTTCCGGCGGACAAGGCCATAGACATGGCGCCCCTCATCCAGGCCGCGCTGATTCTCGAGATGCCGCAGATTCCGCTCTGCAGCGAAGACTGCAAGGGTCTGTGCCCCAAATGTGGGGCCAACCTCAACGAGGGCGACTGCGGATGCGCCGAAGGCGGCCAAGGCGGAGAGGCCGCCGACAACCCGTTCGCGGTGCTGAAAGACTTCGACTTCGGCTCATAGTTTCTGCTACAATAGGCTTTCGTGTGTTTTGAAGCCAATGCAGGAAGCTGCATCAAGC
>CAQLOA010000080.1 GCA_948829205.1 uncultured Eggerthellaceae bacterium | reverse complement strand
TCGCCGACCGCTATGACGCCGAAGGCGCCGACGAGGTCATCTTCCTGGACATCACGGCCACGAGCGACGACCGCGCGACCACCGTCGACCTTGCCAGCCGCGCCAGCGAGCAGCTGCGGCTGCCTTACACGGTCGGCGGCGGCTTCCGAAGCGTGGGCGACATACGCACCATGATCGCGGCGGGCGCCGACAAGGTGTCCGTGAACTCCGCGGCCGTGAAGGACCCCACGCTCGTGACCGAGGCGGCCCGCGCGTTCGGCACCCAGGCCATCATCGTCGCCATCGACGCCAAGCAGCGCGCCGACAACCCCAACAAGTGGGAGGTCTACGTCGCGGGCGGACGCAAGGCAACGGGACTCGACGCCGTGGAATGGGCATCCGAGGGGGCGCGGCACGGCGCGGGCGAGATCCTTCTGACCAGCATGGACCGCGACGGATCGCGCGAGGGCTTCGACTGCGCGCTCACCCGGGCGGTCGCTCGCGCGGTGGACATCCCGGTCATCGCCAGCGGGGGAGTGGGCGAGCTGGAACACTTCGCGCAGGGCATCATCGAGGGCGAGGCCGACGCGGTGCTGGCCGCCAGCGTGTTCCACTTCGGCGAGCTGACCGTGCGCCAGGTGAAGGAGGATATGGCACGCCACGGCATCCCCGTGCGGCTATAATCCCAAACCATGGAACTTCCCCAGCTGAAATACGACGTCAACGGGCTGATTCCCTGCGTGGTGCAGGACGCCGACACGCGCGAGGTGCTGATGGTGGCCTGGATGAACGAGGAGTCGCTGCGTCAGACGCTCGACCTGGGCGAGACCGTGTTCTGGTCGCGCAGCCGCCAGGAGTTTTGGCACAAGGGCGCCACCAGCGGCAACGTGCAGAAGCTGGTGGAGCTTCGCTACGACTGCGATGGCGACACGCTGCTTGCGCTGGTGCATCCGGCCGGTCCAGCCTGCCACACCGGCGAGCGCACCTGCTTCTACCGAACGCTTGCGTAAAACATGCCATCAATTGATGGCAATTGCAGTTGTTCCAAAGTTTACGAATTCAATATAAGCATAGGCGCGCGTCAGTAGTTCGGCCCGAAGGCCCAAAGCGGCACTACGTTGCTGTGCCCGTATTCGATGTCGGCCTTGACTATGTAGCCGTCATCGACGGCTTCAAATTGAGCGATGAAGGCTGCTTTCTTGAGGTTTGGCAGGTAGTCGTATTTGCACATAAGTTGTGCAAATTTCGGCAAAAACTGCACTACTTATGTGCACAGTAATAACGCTTGACGATAATAACGTGAGACGTTATCATTTCTTCATGATCGTATCCTTTGGAGACAAAAAGACGGAGGCGTTAGCTTCGGGCTTGCGCGTGAAGGAATTTGCGCCTTTCGAGAGGGTCGCATTGAGGAAGATTCGCCAACTTCAGATTTCGGAATCCCTCAACGACCTGCGCATCCCGCCTGGCAATCGGCTTGAAGCGTTGAACGGCAACAGAAAAGGACAGCACAGCATTAGGATTAACGACAAATACAGGGTGTGCTTTCGATGGACGGATTCCGGTGCCGAAGGCGTCGAGATCGTCGACTACCATTGAGGTGAGAGAACATGGGAAGTTACGAATACTACATAGCGCCAGTAACCCCCGGCGAGCTGCTCAAGGAGGAATTCCTCGAGCCCATGGGAATCTCGCAGTACAGGCTCGCCAAGGAAATCGGAGTGCCGGCCAGCCGCATCGGGCAGATCATTGCGGGCAAGCGCGCCGTCACCGCGGACACCGATCTGCGCCTGTGCCGGTTCTTCGGGCTGTCCGACGGCTACTGGATGCGTGCGCAGGTGGCGCACGATACGGAGGTGGCGGCACGGGAGCTCGCCGACGAGCTCGACAGCATCCGTCCCTGGAGCGAGCATCGAGCCAGCGCATAGCGGCTGATTCCGAGCAACCGATTTACGGTTCCGCCTTTTCTGCCTCGGCGAGGGCAACGAGGTAGTCGTCCGCTTCCTGGTGGCGAGCTCCACGGCCTGCTGCGGATATCGGATGGAACAAGCCTGCCTTGGCGACTTCGCTCCAGCAGGAAGTCTTTCGATGAGACCAGCAATTTCTGGTCGAAAAGCTTGCTTTTGCCTATGGCTATCTATACGTGTTGCTGCCGTCGTAGACGTTGGTATTAACCACCGATAAGTGCAGGATGGGCCTGTCCACCCGAAGGATGCGCATGGGGTTGTGCGGCACGCCCGGCGGCAGGAAGATGATGGAACTCCGGGTCAGCAGGTGCGGCTCGCCGTCGATGGTGAACTCTATCTCGCCGCCGAGGTCGCCAGGGTTTTCGGGGTCGGAGCCTAGGAAGCCGACCAGCTCGCTGCAGTCGTCGTGCACGTGCTCCTCGAAGATGGGATCGCGCTCGGGCACGGCGGAATACCACGCCGTGTTCATCTGGAACGCGCCGGGAACCACGTTGCCGTCGATCCATGCGATGCGCTCGGCGAACCCGTCGTAGATGGGTTTGAAATCAGGCGGCATCGTCGGGGCACCTGTGGCGTCCTGCACTATCAGGTTCGCGTATTTGCCGGACTCGTTGTTCAAGCCTCTTCTTGTCTTCAGCCAGGCTCTTCTCGAGAGCTGCATCTCTGATTCTCATTCCTGCAACCTCCCTTTTGCGATCTTGAATGCCATAGAATATAGATATGATATTGATTATAGCAATACAGATACATATAATATAAATATGTACTTATATGCATTCATAACGTTCGAATGGGACGACGAAAAGGCCGAGGCGAACGAGAGGAAGCACGGCGTTTCCTTCAGCGAGGCATCGACGGTTTTCTACGACCCGCACGCGCTTCTAATCGACGACGAGGCCCGTTCTTACGACGAGGACCGGTTCATCATCCTTGGCGTCAGCGCCGCCGCACGCGTGCTTATCGTGTGCCATTGCTATCGCGAAACGAACGAGCTGATAAGGATCATCTCCGCGCGAAGGGCCACCAAGGGCGAAGAGAACAACTACTGGAGGTTGCGCAATGAAGGCTGAATACGATTTCTCCAACGCAAGGCCGAATCCCTACGTCGACAAGCTGCGCCGTCCTGTCACGCTTAACCTCGATACCTACGTGGTGGACTACTTCAAGCGCGAAGCCGACCGCACGGGGCTGCCGTACCAGCGGCTGATCAACCTTTTTCTCACGCAGTGCGCGAACGAGCAGAAGCATCTGGAGTTCGCATAGGCTTCGCCCTACGTCAAAGGCGTAAAGCCTTTTCCGCATACTCTTTCAGCCGTGGCAGCATTCTCTTCTTTAGCTCCCTGCCGCGTTCACTCCTATCGACTTGCGTGAAGACGTCGTCGCAGTTCTCCAGGATGGCCTCAGCTATGTTGCGAAGAAGCGTCATGCACAATTCCGCCGGAAGCTTCGCCTCTTTGGAATATTCGATCACGTCCTCAGCCTTCAACTCCCCGAATGCGTCAGTATCTCCTATCCGCATTGCGGCGCGCCATTCCTGGCCCTCCAGCTCGTAGGGGTACGCCGAAGCGCAGTCGTAGAGGGGCGAGACGTAGGGGCCGTCTTCGGTGATGAGCAGCGAATAGTTCTTCGCGTGGGCGTCCGGCGCTCCCACAAGGTAGTTGTAGAAAAGCTGCGCGGTAAACACGATCCTGTTGCTTTCGCTGTTCGCGTGCTTTCCCAGCAAGGCAAGGATGTCTTTGGCGGATGGTCCGAACAGGGCCGAATACTTCAGCGCAGGGCTTATGCCAAGCGCCTGACAAAGGTCCTCCTGATGCGAACGGACCACGTTCGTTCCCTCTATTGTTCGGTCGAACCTTCGGACGGATATCGCGGAACGGCTTCCGAATTCTTCGAACGAGGCCTCGGCCGCATCTATGCCGCACTTCGACGCCAGCGCAAGACAGAAGCATTCGTTAAGTGACTGGTGCCGAAGCTCTTTCACTCCCGGCTTGAGAATATGGGTTGTAGCTGCGGCGCCTTCGCACCGATACCATTTGCCTTCAAGGCGCGCCAGAGAAAGCTTTGCCTGCTGGCCCCCAAGAGACCAATGCTCTCCGCTCGTCTGCCATGACGGCTCGCCTGGGCCGGATATTCTCGCCAAGTCGGCCTCGATGTCTTCGTCGGTCATGGGCTGATAGACTGATTCTCTGCTCAAGAGCAGCTCGACGTTTTCGGGCGAGCAGAACTGAACCGCGCCTGGGCAGTCGAGCCCTACATGCTTAAGTAGGTCAAAGCTGTCCTGTTGGGGTATTCCGTATCGCCTTCCTATCGATTCCCTCACATACACGCTGTCGGGCAAGAGGCCGTCGAGATAATCCTTTACCCTTCCTCCTTGATAGATGCGATTGCTCACGGGCAGGGAAAGCGATAGCGGAATCCCTGCGTATTCGTCGTCGTAGGCGAACGACACCGCCAAGCTGCCTTTGTGCTTCGTCAAGGTGCCGACTTGGCTGCCCTTGACGAACACGAGTAGTTCTTCCGTGCTGGTATTCACTGGCGCTCACTTCCTCGAATGAGGCTTACATGATGCGGTTTTATACCTTTGGGATTACTTGCGCTTCTTGTTCGTGCGACTTGGGGACAAAAGGCTTTCGTCTATGCCTCTGACTTTCCCCGCATGATGAGCATGCGGCAGACACTCGCCGCCAGCAGCTTTGGCTCCCTGAATGGCGGCTTGCTTCTTTTCAGCGCCTTTGCCTGCAGCGATTGTTCGTCCGCTCTTCTTTTCGGGAGTCTTATGTTCGTCTTCTGGCGGAAGCGGCTGTTCCTTTGGCTCTATGACCATCTTGAGATCAAGAGCATGGAGGACCTGAAGGAGCTTTTCCGGATAAAGGGATTTCGACTTGCCTGATTCTATGCGGATGACGAAAGAGCGGTCGACGTGGGCCTTTTCCGCGAGCTCGCTCTGCGTTAGGCCGAACTCTTTGCGGCGCTTTCGGATGGCTTGGCCGATTTGGCGCGAGATCGTTGTTTCCATTCGCCCTTCTCGCTATCTCTTTGAATGTGTGTAGCTTGTTGGCGGCCGATGTCTTGGGATTCGCTCTGGAATATGTTGCGATACTACCACATAACAGATTGTTGCAATACTACAACTTTTCATAATGTGGCAGAAATGCAACATAGAATCAGCAAGCCCACGTGTCAAAGGTACGCATCGAACGACAAGCGACTCGATGGAAGCAGAACTGGCTGAAGATGCATCTAATGGACATGGAGCCGCATTCCGCGAGGGAAAGCGGCTCGAACCCGAATAGCGGCTACTCTTCCCCCGAGATAGCCTCCAGCACGTCGGCTAGGCTGCGGTTCTGCAGGTAGCCCACCACGGCGTCCTGCATGCCGCCCCACACCTCGCGCGAAACGCACCCGGCCTCGCGTTCGCACACGGTAAGGCACCCCAGGCAGTTCAGCAGTTCAAGCCCGTCCTCGCTGGCCGACACCACGTCTGCAAGCGTTATGTCCTCGGGGGCTCGCGAAAGTTGGAACCCGCCGCCCCGTCCGCGCGTTATCTGCAGCAGCCCCGCCGCGCTGAGCGGCGCGACCACCTGTTCAAGGTACTTCTTCGAAATGCCCTGCCGCTCGGCCACGTCCTTCACGGGCACGCAGCCTTCGCCGTACCTCTCGGCCAGGTCGATCATGAAGCGCATCCCGTAGCGCGTCTTCGTCGATATCTTCATAGGCGGAAAGCCTTCGTCACGTCTAACCCCAATCGGTTGGGAAACGATATTCCTACGTCGGAAAATGTTTGCAGGATATGTTTGACAATGTACATCGGTCAGTATATAAAGTCTAGTAAAACACTAGACTTAGAACAAGTCTCCACGGAAAGCAGGGAAGAAAGTGACCGACAAGCTGATCTATTTGGACAACGCATCCACCACTCCGCTTCGCAAGGAAGCGCTCGATGCGATGATGCCCTATCTTACCACCGAATTCGGCAACCCGTCGTCGCTGTACCCCATCGGGCACACCGCCGAGACCGCCGTTGCCGACGCCCGCCAGACGCTCGCCGACCTCATCGGTGCCAAGTCGAGCGAGGTGTTCTTCACCTCCAGCGGCACCGAGGCCGACAACTGGGCGTTGAAGGGCTTTGCGCATGCCAACAAGGACAAAGGCACCCACATCATCACCAGCGCCATCGAGCACCACGCAGTGCTGCATGCATGCCAGGCCCTCGAGCGCGACGGCTTCGAGGTGACGTACCTCCCGGTCGACTCCGAAGGGCTCGTGAACCCCGCCGACTTCGAGGCCGCCATCCGCGACGACACCATCCTGGCGTCCATCATGATGGCAAACAACGAGATAGGCACCATCGAGCCCATCGCCGAGCTGTCCAAGATCGCCCACGAACACGGCGTGAGGTTCCACACCGACGCCGTGCAGGCGTTCGGGCATCTGCCCATCGACGTCGACGGGCTGGGCGTGGACATGCTGTCGTCCTCGGCCCACAAACTGGGCGGCCCCAAGGGCGTCGGCCTGCTGTACATCCGCCGCGGAACCAAGGTGGACAACCTGATAGACGGCGGCCAGCAGGAGCGTGGCCGTCGCGCTGCAACCGAGAACGTGGCCGGAATCGTGGGCTACGCGAAGGCCGCCGAGCTGGCCTGGGAAGAGCGCGACGCGGAATACGACCGCCAGCTGGCGCTTCGCGACCACGCCATCAAGCGCATCCTGGAAGAGATTCCCCACAGCAAGCTGAACGGCAGCTGGGAGAGCCGCCTGGCCAACAACGTGAACTTCTCCTTCG
>CAQLOA010000079.1:5979-6734 GCA_948829205.1 uncultured Eggerthellaceae bacterium | reverse complement strand
TTTCATTTTGCCAGGCCTTGCAGTCTCGGCTCCTTTGGCTTACCTCGCATCCACCTCTCCAGGCCCGCCGCCAACGCTACCGCACGAAGCTCGTCCTTGCCGGAGGTTCGGGTTCGGGTCGCTTCACTCCGGCTGCGTCCGCGGCTTCCTGGCACCTCAGGAAGTAGGCCATGTTGTGGCCGAGCACCCGCATGGTGCGCAGGCCCTCCGCATCCTGCTCGGCCTCCTCGGCGCTGGTGCCGTACACCATGTTCCAGTAGCTCGCCGAGATTACGGGCATCTGCACTATGGTGTAGTACTTGTTCAGCTGATCGAAGGTGCTGGAGCATCCGCCGCGGCGAGCCACGACCACCGATGCGGCCGGCTTGAACGGGTAGAAGTTCACGCCCCCGCAGGCTTGCGAGTAGAACGATCGATCCATGAACGACGTGACGGCGCCGCTGGCCGCCGCGTAATGGACCGGGGTGCCGAACACGAAGCCGTCGTAGTCGGCGGCTTCGCGGTTGAACTCGTTCACCACGTCGCCAAAGACGCACTCGCCGTCGTGCGTGGCGCAGTGCTTGCAGCCAAGGCATCCGGCGATGGGCTTGTTGCCCACCCAGAACCTCCCCACCTCGATGCCGTCGGACTCAAGCGCGCCTTGGACCTCGTCGAGCGCCCGGCTGGTCGTGCCGTTCCTGTGGGGCGAGCCGTTCACCAGCATCACTTTCATGGTTGCCGTCCTTTCCGAACATGCCATTGGAGTGTGTCGGGGG
>CAQLOA010000079.1:0-5969 GCA_948829205.1 uncultured Eggerthellaceae bacterium | reverse complement strand
CTTTTGGCACATCGAACCCGATGTGCCAAAAGTGAACGTCCCCCGACACACGCGTTCGCGTTTCCTCTTTGTACTAATATGAATTGTAATCCAACACCGACCAACGAAAAGGAACCAACATGATCGACCAGCACATGTACGACCTGGGGGCGGCGCCCAACAAGATCCGCGAGCTGTTCATGTACGGCCTCGGGCGCAAGGCCCAGATCGGAGCCGACAAGGTATACGACTACAGCATCGGCAATCCAAGCGTTCCGGCGCCTCCCCAAGTCAGGAAGGCGTTCCTCGACCTGTTGGACGAAGACCCGGTGAAGACGCACGAGTACACGCCTTCGCCCGGCGACCCCGCGGTGCGCGAGGCCATAGCGCAGCACATCTCGAAGACCAACGGGGTCGAAGCCAGGGCGTCGAACGTATATATAACGTCCGGCGCCAGCTCGGCCATCGCCATATCGCTTTGCGCCATAACGAACCCCGGCGACGAGGTCGTCACCATGTCACCCTACTTCCCCGAATACAAGACCTGGACCGAGACGGCGCGATGCACGCTGGTGGAGGTGCCCGCGGCCGAGCCCAGCTTCCAGATGGACCTGGACGCGATCGAGGCGGCCATCAACGGCCGCACCAGCGCGGTCATACTCAACACGCCAAACAATCCCACGGGTGCGGTTTACCCCCGCGAGGCGCTTGAGGGGCTGGCCGACATGCTGCGCCGCAAGGAGACCGAGCTCGGACGAAAGATCTTCCTGATCAGCGACGAGCCCTACCGCGAACTGGTGTACGGCGCCGAAGTGGCCTACATCCCGTCGCTCTACGACGACACCATCGTCTGCTACACGTGGTCGAAGTCCCTCTCGCTTCCCGGCGAGCGCATCGGGTACATCCACGTGAACGAGGCCATCGAGGGCGACGACGCCGTCTTCACCGCCGTGTCCGGCGCGGGCCGCGCGCTGGGCTACATCTGCGCGCCCGTGCTGCTGCAGCGCGTGGTGGCCCGCTGCCTGGACGTTCCTGCCGACGTGTCCGAGTACGCCAAGAACCGCGAGGTCCTGACGAGAATGCTGCGCGGGATTGGCTACGAGTTCGTCGAGCCGGACGGTGCGTTCTACCTGTGGATGCGCTCGCTCGAACCGGACGCCGAAGCGTTTTCCGAACGCGCAAAGCAGTTCGAACTGCTGCTGGTCCCCTCGAACAGCTTCGGATGCCCGGGATGGGTGCGGCTCTCCTACTGCATCGCCGAGAAGACCATCCGCGAAAGCGAGCACGCCCTTCGCGCGCTGTACGAGAGCTATCAGGCGTAGGCCGCCGAGAAAAACGACTCCGCCCCGCCTCGAACGCCTCGGAAGTTGGCCAAAGCAAGCGAGGCTTTCCGTGGCGCTCCATCTTGGCTTGAAACGATAAGCCATTGGCCTTCGCGCCATGGCGAAATCGTTGAAAGCCAAGATGGAATGCCACGGAAAGCCGCAGCGTCAGCCGACATACAACAAAATAAAGAGCCCTGGAAACCAGGGCTCTTTATTTTGTTGTATGTCGGAACAGCGAGCTACTTCAGGGCAGCCTTCAGGTTCTCCATCTGCTTGGTGCCGAGGCCCTGGATGCGACGACCCTCGGGAATGCCAAGCTCCTCCATGAGCTTCTCGGTCTTCACCTTGCCATAGCCAGGCAGGGAGTTGACGAAGGACTTGACCTTCATGCGACCAATGACCGGGTCGTCAGCCTTCTTGAGGGCTTCGTCGGCAGACATGATGCCCATGGAAAGCTTCTTGGTGAGCTCGGAGCGCTGCGCACGGACGACGCGGGCCTTCTCAAGTGCTGCTGCGCGCTGCTCAGGGGTCATGGTAGGTGCTGGCATATTTGTCTCTTTCTCTCGAGCAGACTTCGCCCACCGAAGGCGCGTCCGCAGTTTGTGTGTGGCGCGCGCGGAGCTGGATTTAAAAGTGAATTGCGTGCAGCCGGTAATCAAGTAATGAAGATATTAAATCAAAATCCCCCGGGATGCGGGAGAAATTCCAAAATTGTTCCCAGCTACAGCATATTTGGCATGCACGGTGTCCTGCCCTACCATATATAGTGTCTTGATATACCGCCAACGACTCCTTCTGCGCTAAAATGGAATCGTAGGCCGAAAAGGAGACCTCGAATGAGCCACAGAAACTCCCTCGACGAGATAAGGCTCGGCGCATCGGTGGCGCACAGGATGGCGCAAGACCACGTGGGGAAGCCGCTTTCGCATTCGGCGCAGAACCAGACCCTCACGCCGAGCGACATCGAGACCCTGACGATGCTCGAGTTCGCAGCGCAGGACGTCCTGCAGAAGTACTACGCGGCCATGCGGCAGATGGAGACGCGCTTGGAGACGCTTGACCAGGAACTCAAGCTGCGCCAGAACCGCAACCCCATCCATCACATAGAGTCGCGCATGAAGTCCGTTCCCTCCATCTTCGAGAAGCTGAACAGGTACGGCAAGGAGCCAACGCTCGAGGCTATGGAGCAATACATCATGGACATCGCGGGGCTTCGCGTCATCGTGTCCTACGTCCAGGACGCATACGACATCCTCGACTACCTGCAGAAGCAGGCAGACCTCGAGGTCGTGACCATAAAGGACTACATCGCCGACCCGAAGAAGAACGGCTACCGCAGCCTGCACTTCATCGTGAAGCTGCCCGTCTTCTTCCTCGAAGGCCGCAAGGACATCCCGGTCGAGATCCAGATCCGCACCATCGCCATGGACTTCTGGGCAAGCCTCGAACACGACTTGAAGTACAAGCGCGTGCATGCCGTGGACGGCGTCGACGTAGGCCCCGAGCTGAAGGAATGCTCCGAGATCATCGAGGGCGTAGAGAAGCGCATGCAGCTCCTCGCCAACGGGCTCTGAATAATAAGGCACCCACAAGACCCGTGCTCAAGCAATGGCTCGCTCGGCGGAAACGTCCACTGGACGTTTCCGTTCGCTGCGCAACCTGCGCGCGGGGCTTGTGGGTGCCTTATTATTCAGAGCCCGCAAGGCGATATCGCTTCATTGTTTGAGTAGGCTTTTTATTTCTGTGTGCGAAGGCGGAAGCTGGAAAGCCCGGAAGGGTGCTGCGGGCGCGCTATCTCGACCAGCCTGGGCTCGAAGTCGAACAGCTCTCTCACGGGAACCTTCGAATCCACCTCGAGGCAATAGCGCAGGCACACGTCCTTGCACAGCATGCACTGCGTGCAGTCGGCGGCCTGGAACTCAAGGTAACGGTGGTCGGGGTCGTCAGGTTCGTCGAAATCGTCGAACTTCAGCGCGCCCGTTGGGCAGAACATCACGCACATTCCACATCCCGAGCACCTGTCGGCCTCGATCGACACGATGCCGAAATGCCGCGTGTCGATGACGGCCTCAGGGGCGTGCGACGGGGCAAGCTTCTCCATGTCTTCCAGGATGCGATAGTTCGCCGATGGAGAGAAGGTGGGCATCTTCCCGCTCTTGCCGGCGCCAAGCCGGTCCCGCAGGGTCACGGGCTCCTTGCCCCGGCCCAGCTTCTCGTCTATGGTCTTCTGCGCGACGTTGCCGGCCACGGTCTTGACGTAGCTTCCGGTCTGCCGCATCAGCCCGCGGCGGCTTTTCCCGCGAATGTTGGCCGATTCGCGGTCGATGGCCTCGGGCGGGAATTCCGACGTGCGCGTGACTATGGCCTCGGCACCGCATCCATCCAGAAGCTTGCATGCGTTCGCCACCATGTCGCTTATATATGCCGACGCGGCGCCGAACTTGCATGAAGCGCAGTCGCCGTCCACCAGAACGACGTCGTCGTAGCCGGAAGCGGCCACGTTCATCAGCTCCTCCTCGGTCAGATGGCCGAGGCAGGGCACCTCTGCATACTTCTCGGGATCGCCCTCCTTCCTGGCCGCCTTGCGCGCGCATGCGACTATGGAGGTTCCACTGGAAGGGTCGCCCGCCCTGCATGCCTCCTCCTCGAGCGCGGCCTGCGAAGGCTCCACGGCGGAAAGCGCCCCGGTCGGGCACACCGCGATGCAGCACCCGCAGTTCACGCAGGCGCCGGAGTCGATCTTCACCTCGTTGTGGCTGACGGTGACGGCGTCGACGATGCAGGCCTCGACGCACCTCTGGCACTTCGAGTTGCGGTTGCGCACCGCAACGCACCGGTCCTCGCGGACCGAGATCGCCTTGAGCTGCAGGAGGTCCACGACCTCCAGCATGTCTCCGAACGACGGCACGGCGCTACTCCCCCAGGAAGCTCTTCTCGATGTGCGCCAGTTCGTCGGGTGTGTTGGTGTTGATGAAGCACCCTCCGCGGGGCTCGACGCGCAGCACCTTGTCCTGGGAGAACTCCACCACCTTTATCGCGTCGTCCTCGAACACGGACTGCACGCGCGACTTCCCCGAATCGATCGACCTGCGCACCGCGGGCAGGCACGTGTCCTTGCGATAGGTGGCATGGAAGGGCTCGAACCCATGCTTGTTCACCGGCACGACGATGTCGGCGTCGGTCTCGGCCATCTCGATCGCCTCGGCCACCACAAGGCGCGGGCTTGCGAACACCATGTCGCACGCCACTATGGCCACGAACGGGCACCTGGCGGCATCGAGCGCCGTGTAAAGCCCGGGAAGCGCCCCGCGCCTGTCGTAGGCGTCGGGCGCGAGCGTCAACTCCACGTCGGGGAACATTCCGTAGAGGAACTGCAGCTTGTCGGCCTCGTTCGTGGTTATCACCATCTCGTCGGCGGCGGGACGCAGCCTTTCCACGATGCGGCAGATCAGCGGGCGCCCGTTGAACTCGACGAGCGCCTTCGACTGGCCCATGCGCCTGCTTTCTCCGCCGGCCTGTATCACCACCGTCACGCGCGGACGGGTGAAGTGAGCCTCGACGAAGTCGGTTATCTGCCGCACGTCGTCCACGTCGAAGCAGGGGATGCCGTAGACGGCCGCCGCCTCGCGGGCGTCGGGTATGTCTGTGACCACGGCGACCGTGTTGGACGTGGGCATCTTGTTTTCTATGTCGGCGGCGTGCCGCGGGTCGCGCTTCCCCATCTGCACGTGGTCGGCACCCAAATCGTCGCCGCGGCGCGCGCTTTCAAGGAATGCCGCGGCGACGGCCGAGTCGGCCTCGTTCGCCAAGCGCATTATCTCGATGGTGGGAAGCCCGCTCTTCCGGTACCCTTCCACTATCACTATGTCATGCCCCGGCATGGTTGCAACGATTTCCGCGCATTCGACCTCGTGGTCCATCGTGCGCACGCGCGCCATCTTGTGGGGGGAGGCGATGACCGTGTCGGTGGCCCCCGCCTCGCGGTGGCGGTAGGAGTCCTTTCCTGGATAGTCTATGTCGAAGTCGCCATGGCTGTGGTGCTTGATCGACCCCACGTCGAAGCCGCGCGACGCAAGCTCGGAGATCAGCTTGACCACCAGGGTCGTCTTGCCGGAATTGTGCCGTCCTACGACTGCGATTGCGGGGCTTGGGACTTCGACCATTGGGGTCTCCTTCGGATCCGTGCTATATCTCGCGGCGCGCCTCTATCGCACGCCCAAGGGTGAGCTCGTCGGCGAATTCCAGGTCGCCACCGACGGGAAGCCCGCTTGCCGGGCGCGTGACCAGGATTCCAAGCGGGCTTATGAGCCGCGCAAGGTACGTGGCCGTCGTCTCGCCCTCGATGTTGGGGTTGGTGGCGATGACCACCTCGTCGACCTCGCTCGAAGAAAGCCGGCCCATCAGCTCGGCCACGTGAAGGTCTTCGGGACCGATGCCCTCCATGGGGGAAAGGGCCCCTCCAAGCACGTGGTACACGCCTCCGAATACGCCGGTGCGTTCGATGGGGGGGATGTCGCGCGGCTCGCTGACCACGCATATGGCCGACTTGTCGCGCCGGGGGCTGGCGCAGATGTCGCACAGGTCGCCTTCTGCGTAGTTGAAGCATTGGCTGCAGAAGCTGACGGTCTCCTTCACCTCCTCGATGGCGTGCGCCAGGCGCAACGC
>CAQLOA010000078.1 GCA_948829205.1 uncultured Eggerthellaceae bacterium | reverse complement strand
GGACGCGGACGCGATAGTCACCGCATGCATGAGCTGCGCCTTCCAGCTGAACATGGCGCAGAAGCACCTCCCTGCGGTCCACTTCCTCGAGCTTTTGTACGACTGGCGCATAAACTGGGCCAGCGTGGGCCTTTGGATGAAGGTGCGCTTCCTGTTCGACGAGACCCTCGGCGTGACGCTCAAGGACGACGGCAGCGGGCGCAACTACGCGGGGCTTGGGACGTCCGGGCGCGAGGAGGAGAACGCCATGGAGCCGGAATCCGACTGCCTTGCCGCAGGAGACGTCTCCATCTCCGAGGCAGACACCGAGGAAATAGGGCAATGACGGCAGAAGTCAGGCCCACGAACTGCCATTTCTGCGGCTATCTGTGCGGGCTCCTGGCGACCGTCGAGGACGGTCGCGTAACCGCGCTCGAGCCCGACCCGTCGCGTTATCCCTACGACCCCAAGGTGATCGCAGGATGCCGCCGCTGGCGGAAGAACCTCGATGTGCTGGACGCCGCCGACCGCGTCAACCATCCCATGAGGCGCACGGGGCCGCGGGGGAGGGGGACCTGGGAGCAGGTGTCCTGGGACGAGGCGCTCGACGACATAGCCGACCGCCTGCGCTGCCTGCGCGACAGGCATGGAAGCGGGACCTTGGCCTCGATGATAGGCGGCCCTCACACGTCGTTCTGGCCGCTTCACAGGTTCATGTCGCTCTTCGGGTCCCCGAACAACGTCGGAATCGGGCAGATCTGCTGGAACCCGCGCATCTGGATGGACGCCATAACGTTCGGCTGGACCATCGAGATCGACGTCACCGACGAGACGAACACGCTGCTGGTGTGGGGGACCAACCCCGCCGAGTCGGACAACTCGGTGTTCTGGCGGCATCTTCTGAAGATGTCGAACAAGGGCATGGAGGGCGTCCCGCATCCCGACATAGTGGTCATCGACCCCAGGTACACCAAGACGGCGCGAGTCGCCGACCTGTGGATCGCGCCCAGGCCCGGCACCGACTGCACGCTTGCCCTGGCGCTGATAAACGTCGTCGTGCAGGAAGGCCTCTACGACGAGGGGTTCGTGCGGGACTGGTGCCATGGATTCGACGAGCTGCGCGAGCACGTGAGGCCGTTCACCCCCGAGCACGCGGCGCAGGTCTGCGACGTCGACGCCGACGACGTGCGGAAGGCGGCAAGGATGTTCGCCCGCCAGCCCTCGGCGCTGATCTCGGGCAGGGGCATCGACCAGATCGGCCGCAACGTGTCGCCCACCCATCGGGCGCGGTGCATACTGCTCGCCATCACCGGCAACCTCGACCGGTCTGGCGCGAACGTCATCGCCGAGCCCAGCGAGTTCGTGCAGGAGCTCGACCTCGAGATGTCGCTTCCGAACGAGGACGTGCTGCGAAGGCTGTGCCTGAACACGCCGCACACCCCGCTGCAATGCTACGACGGCTACGACAAGGTGGCCGACGTGATGGCTGCGCACGGCAAGAGGCTTCCCGCCAGGTACCTGACGTCGGCCCACCCCGACCTGGTGCTTCGCGCCATGGAGACGGGCGAGCCGTACCCCATCCGAGCGCTGATAGTCGAGGCGACGAACCCGCTCCTCACGTACGCAGACACTCACAGGGTGCATTCCGCGCTCGCCGGCCTCGACCTTCTGGTGGTGATCGACTACTACATGACGCCTACGGCGGCGCTGGCCGACTACGTGCTTCCCAGCGCGGGCGCCATCGAGCGCGCCACATTCCAGGCGCATGGGGGAGTGGCCAACTTCGCCTACGGCGGAGCCGCGGCCTGCAGGCCCTACCACGAGCGCAGGACGGACTACGACATCTTCCGCGAGCTGGGGATACGCCTGGGACAGGAGAAGCACTGGCCCCACGAGACGTTCGAGGAGGCGTGCGCCTACACCCTTGCGCCCACCGGCATGGATTGGGAGACCTACTGCGAGCTGGGGATGTGCTTCCAGCCGCCCAGGCATTTCAAGCACCTTTCCCCCGGCCCCGACGGAAGCCCTCGCGGGTTTGCCACCTCCACGGGCAAGATCGAGCTCGCAAGCGAGCTGCTGGACGCCCTTGGCGGCCAGCGTCTGCCGCTTCCCGGCGAGAACCGATCGCTCTGCTCGCCGGAGTTCGTCGCCGCCAGGGAAGCCGAGGGATGGACGCACCTGGAACTCATCACCGGCGGCCGCAGGCAGCCGTACAACGCTTCCATGTACATGAACATTCCCGAGTTCCGCGAGGCCGTTCCGTGCCCCGTGGCCGAAATGAGCGCGCAGACGGCCAGCGAGCTTGGCGTCAGCGACGGCGATACCCTGCTCATAGCGTCCGATAACGGGGAGGCGTGTTTCAAAGTCGTGACAATAGATATAAGATATGGTCTTATACACGCCGACTACGGCTGGTGGCATCCTGAATGGGACGTCAACGACGGCACGCTCGGCGGCATATGGGAAAGCAACGTCAACACGCTGACCTCTTGTTCGCTCGACCAGTCCGAGGAGATGATCGGGACCTGGTCCTACAACGCCATCGACTGCATGGCCGTGAAAAGCGACAGGAAGCTCAGCTGGGACAGACAAGGGGACTGACATGGCATTACGCAAGCAAGCGTTGCTGGTTTTCAGCAAGCCGCCCATTCCCGGGCTGGTGAAGACGCGCCTCACCGAGGCCAACGGAGGGTTCCTCACCCCCGAGCAGGCGGCGGACTTCTTCAAGCTTTGCCTGTACGACGTGTGCGACGCGTCGATGATCGCGCTGTCCGAGCTTCAGGCGCAGAAGGACGCCGCGCGCGAGGCCGACCCGGACGCAGACGAGTTCCGCTACGACTTCTTCGTCTCCACCACGCCGGCGAGCAACCTCGAGCTCATGAAGGAGACGTTCGGCAAGATCGACTGGCCGATGGACATACACTACATCACCGACTCGGGCGCGACCTTCGACGACCACTTCGACGACGCTTTCGGGCAGATCTTCGAGCAGGGTTACGAAAGCATCGTGTCGGTCGGGGGCGACATCCCCACGATGCCCAAGTCGCACGTCACGCAGGCGTTCCAGTGGCTGGAATACTTCCAGGACGGGCTCAAGACCCCGGGCATCGTGCTGGCCCCGTGCCAGGAGTGTGGCACCTCGCTCGTCGGGTTCTCCCACAACACCCCGGTCAACCATCAGGGCGTGTACTACAACCTCGACGGCACTCCCGCCCTCGACGCCTACATGGCGAAGATAAAGGAGCACGACCTTCCGGTGGCGTACTTCTCGCCCATAGCCGACATCGACGACAAGACCGACCTGGCGCATGCGGTGTCGTGCCTGCGCGCCATAGAGCTGGCGGGACGCTACCAGCCCGACGTGTTCGTTCCCAGGCGCGTGCTCAGCTGGATAGGGCTCATGGGCATCACTGTATCCACGCCGCCAAACGACGAACATGACCCCAGGCAGTATATAGACCAATAATTCGAATTCGAATTATTGGTCAGCCCTCTGCGGCTTGCCATGGCATCCCATCTTGGCGCTTCGATGCTTGCCCTCACAGTGCGAAGGCTGCTCGGCCGCATCGCACGCCAATCTGGGGCACCACGCCAACCCTCGCTGGATTTTGCCTGTTCGATAGCGATATAAAGATCTTGGATATTGACTGAAGGACTCTGTATTAGGAATCGGATTGGAAAAGAAAACATTGCATAAAACCGGGGGGCTTTGCCCGACGTGCCTGAAGGAGCTTCCTGCGGAGGTGTACGCCGACGGCGACGGGGTGGTGTGGATGACGCGCACCTGTCCCGAGCACGGGCAGCTGGACAACCGCGTGTGGCCCGATGCGGAACACTACATGTGGCTGCGCAGCGAGGCGTTCCCGAAGACGCGCCCGCAGAACACCGAGCCGGCGCGCGACGCGTGCCCGTTCGGATGCGGAACGTGCGCGCGCCACGAAAGGCGCGGGACGCTGCTCGAGATAGAGGTCACGCGCAACTGCAACCTGCATTGCCCGGTATGCTTCGCATCGGCCGAAAACGGAGAGGACGACCCCTCGCTCGACGAGGTGCGCGCCATGTACCAGGTCATAGCCGATGCCGTGGGAACCGACGGCGCGGTCCAGCTGACCGGCGGAGAGCCCACCACGCGCAAGGACCTGGTCGACATAATCTACATGGGGCGCATGATGGGCTTCTGGGGTATCGAGGTGAACACGAACGGCCTGGTCATCTCGTCGGTTCCGGGCTATCTGGAAGACCTGGTCGCCCATGGGCTCACGGGAGTGTACCTGTCGTTCGACGGACTCACGGGAGACGTCTACGAGGCCACGTGCGGGCGAGACATCCTGGACGTGAAGCTGCGCGCGATCGAGCGCTGCCGGGAGGCGGGCATCCAGGTGGTGCTCTCGGTGGCGGTGGTTGCGGGCTTGAACGACGGACAGCTGGGCGACCTGCTGCGCTTCGCGATGGAGAACTCCGACGTGGTGTGCGGCCTTGCGCTTCAGCCGGCCTTCACTTCCGGGCGGTTCGACGCCAAGCGCGCATGGCAGTATACCGCGGGCGACGTCATCAACGACCTGGTCTCGCAGTCCGATGGGCTCCTCGAACTGAAGGACGTCTGGCCGCTTGGATGCTCGCATCCCCTCTGCGACACGGGGGTGTTCCTGGTGAAGGACCCCGATGGCCCGGAAAGCGCCGGACATCCCAGCGGATTCTATCCGGCGACGCGCCGCATGACCATGCAGGAGTATGCGGAAGGGTACAGCCCCGACTCGCCGCAGGGGTCGGTGTTCCTCGACATCCTGTCCAAGAAGGGCGTCGACGTGAAGACCGGGGTGTCGGTGATCGTGATGAACTACATGGACGCGGTCAGCATGGATACCGAGCGCCTGCGCGACTGCTCGATGATGGTCACCGTTCCCGACGGCCGCGCCATCCCGTTCTGCTCCTATCATCTGACGAACTCGGCGGGGGAGCGCATATACCCTCCCTGGTGCAAGTAGGTGAGCACGAGATGGCTGACTACTCCCATACCGGCGCGAACGCGGAAGCCGTCGACTACACCGACGAGGGCGCGGTCGACTACCGGATAGCGAACGACCACGACAGGTGCATGAAATGCGGCCTTTGCATTGCGTTCTGCCCCTGCGAAGTGCTTGACGCCGACGACGAAGGGCACCCGTACGCGGCGCATCCCGAGCTTTGCGTCGGCTGCACCACGTGTTCGGGAAACTGCCCGGTCCGCGCGCTTTCGGTCGAAAGCGTGGGCGGCGCCTCGTTCGACCCCTATGCGGACGAGGAGCGGGCCGAGCCCATCGGCAACGACGCCCAACGCGAATACGCCAGGCTTCAGCAGTCGATCATGGACAGCCTAGGGCTCCGCTGGCAGCCGGTGGCCGTCAGCCTCATAGACGCTGAAGAGCAGCTGCCCGACGCCCCCATGCCTGCCGAGAACCTGCGCTTCTGCCAGGCTATGATGGCGGCCAGGCGCGGCGCGTCGGTGCTGATGCCCCCGTTCAAGCATTCATGCCCCGACGGCACGTCCATCTTCGGCATGACGGGGGTGCCCGAGAAGCTGGCCACGGGCGAGATATACGTGCTGTTCCACAAGGTGGTGAACGCCGAGGCGGCGGCCAAGATGGTGGCAGAGCGCCCCGTGCTTCCCCCGAAGAGCAAGCGCGCAACCTATGTCGCCCCCTTGGCGAAGACCGTGCGCGACCCCGAGGTGGTCGTGTTCACGGGCACGCCCGAGCAGATGATGTGGCTGTCCATGTCCATGAGCTACTACACTGGCCACAGGCACGACTTCCACGCGAGCGGCTTCAACTCCATGTGCGTCGAGGCGGTGCTGCTCCCAATAGCCAACGACGAGCCCAACATCACGTTCGGCTGCTACGGATGCCGTGCGGCCACCGACATAGGCGAGGACATGATGTTCATGGGCGTCCCCACGCGTCTTTTGCCTATGATTGCCGAAGGCGCGGCCGAACTTGCCAAGAAGGCCATTCCCGACTCGCGGAACAAGATCTACGTTCCGCCCATTATGTGATGGAAGAATTGTTCAAGCTGCGTGACGCGAAACCCGAGGACAAGCCTTGGCTTGACTCGTACTGCGCCGCCGAGGGCATGGCGAGCCTCGATGGCGTCGACGGCGTCACCGTGGCGGCGAACGCCTCCGACGAGCCCGTGGGGTTCATCCAGATTGCGCAGGGCAGAAACGGCGTCGCGCACGTCTATCCCATAGTGGTGCACCCCAGCTGGCGCGGCTACGACGTGGGGCGTGCGCTCATGGAAGACGCCCATGCGCGGCACGGAGAGCTCCGACTCGTGTCGCGCGGAAGCTCGGTCGGGTTCTACGAGCGGCTGGGCTTCGTGGAATGCGGCTGGGAAATGGTCGACGACGAGCAGACGGAAGGCTGCGCGTACTGCTCGACGAAGGACGAGTGCAGGCCTTTGCCCATGCGCCTGCTTGCGTGACGGGGCCTATTCCGCGTCGTGGCCCCCGCACTGCGGCGTCGGCGGGATGTCGATGCCCAGGGCCGTGCACGCCTGGCCCCTTAGCTCCTCAATGGTGAGCTCGTAGCACGCCAGCGCGTCGACCCAGCGCCTCAGGCAGAGGAGCCCCTTGTCGGTAAGCGTGAACATCCTCTTCGCGGCGCCCTCGGCCGGCGTCGACCATTCGGACGTCACCAGCCCTGCCTCCTCCATGCGCTTCATGGCGCGGTACACGCCCGTGGCGTCAGGCTTCTTTCCTCCGAACATGGGCGAGTTCGCCGCCTTTTGCACGATGCTGTAGCC
>CAQLOA010000077.1 GCA_948829205.1 uncultured Eggerthellaceae bacterium | reverse complement strand
CTGGTCTTCAGCTCGTCGGCGGTCTTGAACCACGGCATGCTCTTCGAGCCCCACTCGTCGTCGATCTCGGGGGTCTGCTCGACGAGCAGCTCGAGGATCTCGACGTCTGCGTTCACGCGCTCGGTGGTCTCGTTGAAGTCGTCGTCGAAGGAGGGGCCGTCGAACGTGATGGACTTCTTCTCCCCCACCTTCATGCCCTGAACCTGCGAGTCGAAGCCTTCAGGCATGTGCCCGGCGCCCACGGCGTAGGTGCGCCCGGTGGTGGAAAGCCCGCGGAAGGACTTGCCGTCCTCGCCCGTGGCCTCGATGGCTATCTTCACGAAGTCGCCAGGCGCCAAGACGTGGTCGGCGTCGGCCGACTCGTCGGTCACGTAGGACGTGTACTGCTGGCGCATGTTGTCCAGCTCGGCCTGCACCGCGGACTCGTCGACCGAGAACTTCACGGCCTCGACCGTGACCGGGTCGTAGGACGTCAGCTCGTATTCGGGGCGCAGCGCCACGGAGAGCCTGAAGCGGTACTCCTTGCCGCGCTCGAGGGTGTCGCCCGACTCAACCTTGGGCATGTACGCCGGGATGATGTCGCGCTTGTCGAGCGCCATGGGCACCAGTGCCGCGGCGGCCTCGTTCGCGACTATCTGGTCGAGGTTCTTGATTTCCATCTTCTCCTCGGCCACCTGGGCCACGGTCTTGCCCTTCTCGGGCATGAGCCCCATGGAGTTGGCGAAGCCTTCCTGGGCGAACTGCAGCACCTTGGCGACGTCCTGCGGGGTGGCCACCGCCTCGAGGACTACGTCGTTCCCGTCCTTCTTGACCTGCTTGACCTTCATTTGGGTACTCTCCTGTCCCTAGTTTGTTTTCCGAGAGGATTGTAGCATCTACTACCATTCCAGCAGGTCGGCGTCCATGGGGCTCTCCTGCAGCTCGACGGCGTCCACGTGCCCCTCGCGGATGCGGATTATGCGGTCGGCGATGGCCTCCAGCGCGGCGTTGTGGGTTATCACCATGACGCACTTGCCGCTGTCGTAGCACGTCTTCTGCAGCAGCTTGAGGATGGCCTTGCCCGTCTTGTAGTCCAGCGCGCCCGTGGGCTCGTCGCAGAGCAGCAGCTTCGGGTTCTTCGCCAGCGCGCGGGCTATGGCGACGCGCTGCTGCTCGCCGCCCGAGAGCTGCCCTGGGAAGTTCTCAAGCCTGTGCCCCAGTCCCACCGCCTTCAGCGTCTCCGCCGCCGGCAGCGGGTCCTTGCAAATCTGCGACGCCAGCTCCACGTTCTCCAGCGCGTTCAGGTTCTGCACCAGGTTGTAGAACTGGAAGACGAACCCGATGTCGTGACGCCGGTACAGCGTGGCCTCGCGGGGCGAGTAGGCGCTTATGTCGCTGCCGTCCAGGGTTATGGTGCCGGACGTCACCGTGTCCATGCCGCCTATCATGTTCAGCAGCGTGGTCTTGCCCGACCCCGACGGCCCCACCACCACGACGAACTCGCCCTGCTCCACGTCGAAGTCCATGTCGTTGACGGCCTCGACCTTCACCTCGCCCATCTGGTAGGTCTTGCAGACGTTGCGCACTTCGAGGAATGCCATACCTTCTCCGAATCACTCGTTCGACTTCAGGCTTTCGACCATGTCGATCCCGTCCAGCTTTCCGCGCATGGTGGCCGCGACCACCACGGCGAACGCCATGGTCATGAGGAACGCCAGCACGAAACTGGGCCAATGGATGTCGCGGCCGAACATGACGGCGTCCACCTCGGCGGTGGTCACCACGAAGTTCTCGAGGAAGACGCCCAGCCCAAGGCCTATGAGCGCGCCCAGCGCCGCCAGGATGAGCATCTCCCTGAATATGTAGAGGTCCACCTCGCGCCGCGTGAAGCCCAGCACCTTCAGCGTGGCTATCTCGCGCATGCGCTCGGCGATGTTGATGTTGGTGAGGTTATACAGCACGATGAACGCGAGCAGCGCGGCCGCGACTATAAGCACTACTACCACCATGTTCACCGACTTCAGCGCCGTCCTGTAGGTGTCGATGGTCTCGTCGTTGAACGACACGGTCTTGACGCCGTCCGCGGATTGCATCTGCTGGGCGAAGGCGGAGCGGTCGCTGGCGGCCACGGTGGTGTTCGCGAAGGCCTCGTTGGGCGCGGGGTCGCTGCCGAACGCCTGCTCGTAGGCCGACGGGCTCATGAACACGGAGTGGCCGATGTAGTTCTCGACGATTCCCGTCACGGGGAGGGCGCACACGTCGTCGGTGGCGTTGCCCATCTGGTCCTGCTCGGCCAGGGGCAGCATGTCGCCCACGGACAGCCCGAAGCGCGTCGCCACCTTCTCGGTGACCACCGCTCCCTCATTGCCCAGGGGCACGCCTTCGTGCGTCAGACGGTCACGGAAGTGCCAGAGCTCGGCGAAGGCCTGCAGATCCTCGGGCACGATGAGCTGGACGGACAGCTCTCCCCCGTCGCCCGTGACCGCCATGGGCTCGTCGTAGGCCATGGCCACCTTGGACGCCGTAGCACCGTCGGCGAGCGCGTCTTCGAGCGCCTGGCGGTCCTCGGCGGTGGCGTCGGACTCCATGGAAACGACGGCATTGTATTCGATCAGCTCGCCGTAGTGCTTGTCGATGATGTCGTTGATGGAATCCTGGAGCCCGAAGCCGGTGAGCAGCAGCGCCGTGCACCCGGCGATGCCGGCGACAGTCATGAACAGGCGCTTCTTGTAGCGGAAGATGTTGCGGAACGTCACCTTCCACAGAAACGACAGGCGGTTCCAGAGCGGGCGTGCACGTTCGAGCAGGATGCGCTTGCCCGCCTTGGGGGCCTTCGGCAACATGAGCGCCGCGGGCGACTCGCGCAGCGTGGCGACGGAGGCGAACGCGGTGGCCGCCAGCGTGATGCCGACGCCCAGGAGCGTGGCCATCGCGGCGATGGGCCAGTCCACCTGCAGGTTGGCGATTGGAACGATGTAGACGATGGAGTACGCGACCATGATGATGGCCGGAAGGGTGAAGGAGAGCAGCGCGATGCCCACCACCGACCCGCCGAGCGAGGCCACGCCCGCGTAGAGCATGTACTTCGACGTTATGCGGGCGCGGGAGTAGCCCAGCGCCTTAAAGGTGCCTATCTGCATGCGCTCCTCGTCGACCATGCGCGTCATGGAGGTGAGCGCCACGAGCGCCGCCACCAGGAAGAAGACGAACGGGAACAGCTGCGCGATGCTGTCCACGCGCCCGGCGTCCGAGTCGAAGCTTTCGGCGCCGTAGTTCTTGGTGCGGTCCATGACGAGCCACTCCGGCGCCTCCAGCGAGTCGATCTGGGCCTGCGCGTCGGCGCGCGAGGATTCCAGCTGCTCGCGCCCGGCGGCGAGTTGGGCGGCGCCTTCGTCGAGCTGTGCTTTGGCGGCGTCGAATGACGCCTGAGCGGCGACGAGACCTTCCAGCATTGCTATCTGCTGCGCAAGCTGGTTGTACCGGTCGCTTCCTTCGGGAAACGATGCGAGGTAGTTCTTCAACTGCTCTATTTTCTCAGAAGCATTCTGCGGGGTGATGCCGATTCCAACGTTCTCAGCCTGTTGCCAGCCGGCCGCAAGCTCCGCTTCCTTTTCTGCAAGTACCGCTTGGCCGCTTTCCAGCTCTGCTGCTCGGGCGTCGAGCTCGCTTTGCGCCTGGGAAAGCTGCGCGTCGGCGTCCTGCCTCTTCGCGGCCAGCTCACGAACGCCCGACTGGTATTCGCGCTCCCCCTCCGCAAGCTGCGCCTCGCTGGAGTCCAGCTGGTCCTTGGCCGACTGCAGCTCGGAGGCGGCCTCGTCCAGCCGGGCGTAGACGTCGTCGCGCTCGGCTTCGAACTCGCGCCGCTTGGAGTCGAGCTCCTCCTGGGCGTCGCGCTTCAGCTCGCCGAGGCGCGCCTGCTCGCGCTCGCCGGCTATCCCGGCGAGCTCTTTCTTCACGTCGTCGACGAGCGACTGGTAGTCGAAGCTTCCCGACACGAGGTCGCGCGCGCCCGACACTGTGAGATAAGCCTCCGTCATGGGGTAGTCGTCGGCGAAGTCGGTGCGCGGGACGTACATGAACTGCTCGACCGCGCCGGACCCTAGCGAAGAGGCGCCCATGGTGGCCGATGACGCGTAGTAGGGGGCGTGCACCAGTCCGACTACCTTGTATTCCGTCACGCGCAGCGGCTCGGACGCGTCCATCTCGGCGATGCGCACGGTGTCGCCGACGGCCAACGGGCCGGACATTATTTTGTCAGCCGACATGGCGCACTCGCCCTGGTTGTAGGGAAGGCGTCCCTCCTCGACGACGAGCCTGTTCAGCTGCGTCATGTCGAAGCGCAGGTCAATCTCGTCGGCCTTGCCCTGCTCGACGGCCTTGATCTTGCCCATCGGGAGCGAATGAACGCGAACGGTGTACGGCTCGCCGGCGATGTCGGCTACGACGTCGGTCTCGTAGGCGCCCATAACCTGGTCGACGCCCTCGACGTCGCGTATGGCGTCGACGTCTCCCTCGGCCATCCCCATCGTGGAGACGACGCGCAGGTCCATGAGGTCGTTGGCGTCGTAGAACGCATCGGCGGCCAGGCGCATGTCGGGCGCGGTCATACGCAGGCCTGCGTAGAATCCGACGCCCAGCGCCACGATGGCGAATATGGCAAGGAAGCGCCCAGGCGACCCCGTGATCGACCTGAGCACCTCCTTGTTGAACATGCTAGCCATACCTAGATGATAAAGCAGAAAAGGCGCCGAAGCGCCTTTTCGTACTGTTCCGTAAAACTGATGCCTAGCTGGCGAAGATTTCGATGGAATCGCCCTCTGCGAGCGTCACCATGGCCTTCTTCCAGTTGCGCGTGTAGCCCTTCTGGTAGCGGACGCGCTTCGGCTTCGGCTTGACGTTGATCACGTTCACCTTGGTCACCGTGACGTCGAAGATCTTCTGGATCGCGTTCTTGATCTCGATCTTGTTGGCGTCGCGCGCCACCTCGAAGGTGTAGACGTTGTTCTCCATCACGTCGTAGCTGTGCTCCGTGATGATGGGACGGATGATTATGGAGCGGGGATCCTTGTTCATTATGCAAGCACCTCCTCGATGTAGCTAAGGCAGTTGTCCTGGATGACAAGCTTCTTGTTGTCGACGAGGTCGTATGCGTTGATGTTGTTGACCGGAAGGATCTCGACCCCGGGGATGTTGCGGAACGACAGGAACGTGTTCACGTCGTCGTTCGCGATGACCAAGGTCACGCGAGTCCCGGCCAGGTCGAGCGCCTTCAGGGCCGCCGAGGCCTCCTTGGTGGAGGGCTTCTCCATCTCGAAGGGCTTCACCACGACGATGTCGCCGGCGGCGTTCTTCGCGGAGAGGATGCTGCGCATGGCCAGCTTCACTTCCTTGGCGTTGACCTTCTGGTCGTAGTGGCGGGTGTGAGGTCCGAAGACCACGCCGCCGCCGCGCCACTGGGGCGCGCGGATGGTGCCCTGGCGCGCACGGCCGGTGCCCTTCTGGCGCCACGGCTTCTTGCCGCCGCCGCGCACCATGGAGCGCGTCTTGGTGTTGGCCGTGCCCTGACGCCAGCCGTTCTGCTGGGCAAGCACGGTGCGATGCATCACATGCATGTTGGGCTCGATGCCGTAGACGGCATCGTTGAGCTCGGCCTTGCCGGCCGACTTGCCCTTCGCATCCTTGATGTCTACTGTTGCCATTGTTTCAGACTCCTTAGTTCTTCGAGCCGGAGACGCGCACGCGAACGACGCCGTTCACGCCGCCGGGGACGGCTCCCTTGACGATGATCAGGTTCTGGTCCTCGTCAATGCGAACGAGGTCGAGGTTGCGGACCGTGACGGTCTTGCAGCCCATGTGGCCGGGAAGGCGCAGGCCCCTGAACACGCGGGAGGGCGTGGCGCACATGCCGACCGAGCCGGGGGCGCGGTGGAAGTGCGAGCCGTGACCGCCGGGGCCGCCGCGGAAGTCGTAGCGGCGCATGACGCCTGCGAAGCCCTTGCCCTTCGAGGTGCCGGTGACGTCCACCTTGCCGACCTCGGCGAAGGCGTCGACCTTGTGCTCGTCGCCGACGTTGTACTCGCTGGCGTTCTCGACGCGCACCTCGCGGAGGTACTTCGCGGGCTTCACGCCGCGCGCATCAGCCTCGCCCTTCATGGGCTTGTTGACCTTGTTCTCCTTGACGGCGCCGAAGCCCATCTGCACGGCCTCGTAGCCGTCGGTGTCCGCCGTCTTCACCTGGGTGATGACGTTGGGCTCGGCCTGGATCACCGTGACGGGCACGACGGTGCCGTCCTCGGTGAATTCCTGGGTCATGCCGATCTTCTTGCCGTAGATAGCGTTAATCATGACGTGACCCCCTTACAGCTTGATCTCGATGTCGACGCCGGCCGGAAGGTCGAGGCGCATCAGCGAGTCAACGGTGTTGGGCGTGGGATTGATGATGTCCATGAGGCGCTTGTGGGTGCGCATCTCGAACTGCTCGCGCGAGTCCTTGTCCACGTGCGGCGAGCGGATGACGCAGTACATGTTGCGCTCGGTCGGCAGAGGGATGGGGCCGGAAATCTGCGCCCCGGTCTTCTGCGCGGTGTCGACGATCAGCTTGATGGACTGGTCCACGATCTCGTGGTCGTAGCCCTTCAGGCGGATTCGAATCTTCGAATTAGCCACTTTGACTTACCTCCAAAACTTTCTACTCGGGCGACTAGGCGTTTCCGCCGGACTTGCCGATGATCTCGGTCGCGACGTTCTTGGGAACAGGCTCGTAGGAATCGAACTGCATCGTGTACACGGCGCGTCCCTGGGTGCCGGAGCGCAGGTCGGTGG
>CAQLOA010000076.1:2886-6942 GCA_948829205.1 uncultured Eggerthellaceae bacterium | reverse complement strand
GAACACGCCCACCGCGAACAGCAGCGAGTCGCCCGGCAGGAACGGGAAGAACACGACGCCCGTCTCCACGAACACGATGAGGAACAGCGGCGAATAGACCCATACCGGGCCAAGCGCAATGATCCAGCCGGCGATGAACCCGCGCGGGTCCTTCAGCAGGTTGATGAAGAATTCGATAACGCCCAAATGAGCCTCCTTGAGTTGCGAACCCAAGTATAGAAGCAACGCCCGTGGTCGCACAGGCGCCCATGCAAAATCTATGCAAAATTTCGGCCGCGCGAACCGCACGGCGCACGCAGCCAACGCGATCCAACGCAAAACGAGCACCACCGATAGGACAGGACGCTCGTCAGCGGTCCCTTATGGCTGCTTCCTCCCGGACCTGACCAGGTTCGAGACTTGGCGCCGTCCTGCCCCATCGGAGATGCTCGCAATCGGCAAGGCAACAGTATAGCGCAGCATGGCGGCACGACGGAGCGCAGTCGACCGGCCGGACTCGTCCGCGGCGACGCCAGGGCCAGACGCCCCTCGGCTTCATTAGCTGGCAGCTAATGTTTCGCGGAGGCGTTCTCCCTAGAATTGGGGAAGTTTATTCAAGCAACTTCTTCGAAAAGGGGAGCCCATGAACCAGCAAACGCCTTACCCGCCCAACCAAGGACAGCCGCCCATGCAGGCCCAGCAGATGCCGCAGCAGAACGGCTACCAAGACTACGCGGCGCAGCCCCAAACGCCTGCGCCGGCACCTGTGCAGCCTGCGGGCAAGTCGGGCTTGGCAATCGCCGGACTTGTCCTAGGCATCGTCGCCGTAGCAACGTCCTTCATGCCCATCATCAACAACGCCTCGTTCTTCATCGGACTGGTCGGTTTGGTGCTTGGCATCATTGGGCTCGTGCAGACCCGCAAGGGCACCAAGTCCGGCACGGGCCTTGCTGTCGCAGGCATCGTCCTGAACATCGTCGCATGCGCCGCCGTCCTGGCATCCCAGGCCTTCTACAGCTCCGTGCTCGACGAGGCCATGAGCTCGGCCGGAATCTCCACCTCGTCGGCATCATCTTCCGCCGTCGCTCAAGGAGGCGCCGCCCCTGAGGCTACCCCAGCAGCGCCTGCCGCAAGCGACTACGCCGTCACCATAGACGGAGCGACGTTGGGCACCGACTACCAGGGCAACCCGGCCGTCATCGTCACGTACACCTGGACCAACAACTCCGACAAAGCCACGTCCTTCGCGGTGGCCCTGCATGCCAAGTGTTTTCAGGACGGCGTGCAGTGCGACACCGCCATCGTCACCGGCACCGACAGCAACTACATGACCGAGGTCAAGCCCGGCGTATCCAGCACGGTGCAGCTTGCCTACGAGGTTTCCGGCACGTCCGACGTGACCATCGAGGTCACCGAGCTGATTTCGCTAAGCAACGAAGTCCTGGCCGAGAAGACCTTCTCGCTCGCCTAATGTCTCCGGCAAGCCCCCTCCCCTTTCCACCTTGGCTATAGAATGCTGAAAAAGCCGAGGCGAAAGAGAAGGAAGAGACGCGTGAAAGAGCCCCTGACCGACGAGCTTCTGCAGGAACTGCTCGACTCCCCCACCGTCGAGCAGTTCACCGACGCGCACAAGCTGAAGCCGCGCACGCTTGCGGAGTACCTGCAGCGGCTCCTGGACGAGCACGGCCTTCGCCGCATCGACGTGATACACGCCGCGAACCTCAACGAGACCTTCGGGTACCAGGTGTTCACGGGCGCACGTCAGGCCGGGCGCGACAAGCTGCTGCAGATCGCGTTCGCCATGGGGCTCTCGCTGCAGGAGACCGGGCGCCTGCTCCAGGCCGGGGGCGCCAACGGGCTGTACTGCAAAAACCGGCGCGACGCAATCATCATCTTCTGCCTCAACCGCAGCGCGTCGCTCGCCGAGGTCAACGACGAGCTGTACCGCTTCGGCGAGCAGACGATTTGCTAGACGCCGCGCGATGCCCGCGCGCCCTTTTGCTATCATCCAATCGGATGGACGACGAACTGGACACATATCTCGCCTCGCTGGAACGCAGCTCCAAGTTCAACGTCGTACGCACGCTCAAGACCACTCCCCACGAGACCACCGAGCTCGTCGAACTGGCAGACGGCATCAGTGCGCCAGGCCCCTACATTCGCAAGCGAATCGCTCTGGATGCTGGAATCGGGCAGACGTACCCGCGCCTCTTCGGAGAGCAGCAGGCAGGACGCGACGCCGCATGCTCCCCACATATATACGAATGCTACGAAACCGAAGACAGCCTCAACGTGGTGATGGAGTTCGTGCATGGCAAGACGCTGGCCGACTGGGTCTACGAGGCCGACCCTTCCCCGGCTTTCGCAGCCTACGTCTTCCCGCGGATCTGCGATGCGGTGAGCGAGCTGCACGAGGGCTTCGAGCCGCCCATCATCCATCGCGACCTCAAGCCCTCGAACGTGATGATCAACGAGCACGGGGTGAAGGTCATCGACTTCGGCATCGCGCGCAGCTATCGCGAGGATGCGGAAAGCGACACGCGCCACTTCGGGACGCCAAGCTACGCGCCGCCCGAACAGTTCGGCTTTGGCCAGACCGACGAACGCAGCGACATCTATGCGTTGGGCATGCTTCTTTACTACTGCCTGACGGAACGCACTCCGACGTTCTCGATGCTGGAATCGGAGTTCGAGGACGACGACGTTCCGGTTCCCCTGCGCAAGGTGATAGCGAAGGCCACATCGTTCGACCCCGCAAACCGCTACGCCAGCGTCCGCGAACTGAAGCATGCGTTCCTGAAGGCGATCGACGAAACCTTGGCGCTCGTGCCTGCAGCAGCCGCGGATTGGGCGCCTCCGAGCGGGATGCCTGCCGTGTTTGCTGGCGAGCATGCCGCCCCGGGCATGGCATCGGAGTCCCCCGCCCGCGGGAAGGACGGCCGCAAGGGAGACTCCGGTTCGCCGCCTCATGGCGCGGTTTTTGACGCCGGCCTTCCGTCCGAAGGAGCCATTCCCAAAGGCGCGCACGCGCCCCGAAGGAGCCACCTCCCCGAGACGTTGGCAGTCGCGTGGAACACGGTCGTGATTCTTGCATGGCTGTTGATGATGGCCGGGTGCTTCTTCGCCGCGCTTCAGCCCACCGAGACGAACGCGCTTGCGCCTACGTGGGTGCTTGTGCTGGAATACCCCGTGCTTATGGGAGGGTTCTTCGCATTCGTCGCGTACGCGCTGCTGTACAAGAAGTTCTTGCGGCGCGACATGCCAGCCCTGGCCCCCTTCGGCATGCGAAAAGGGCTCGCCATCTGTGCCGTTGGCGCCATCGTGTGTCTGGCTGCCGCCGTGGGAGTGCAGGCCGCCTGGCAGGCTGTCGTTTAGAAGGACTACAGAATGCGCAGGTCGACTTCCTTCAACTGACGGGCGCTGACCGTGGAAGGCGCGCCGGTCATCGGGTCGGACGCGCTGGACGTCTTCGGGAAGGCGATGACGTCGCGGATGGAGTCCTTGCCGGCCAGCAGCATGATAAGCCTGTCCAGGCCCAGCGCGATGCCGCCGTGCGGAGGCGTGCCCAGCGCCAGCGCGTTCAGCATGTGCCCGAACTTGTCGTCGATTTCCTCGTCGGAAAGGCCAAGCACGCGCAGTATGCGGCGCTGCTCGTCGGCGTCATGTATACGGATTGACCCGCCGCCCAGCTCGTAGCCGTCCATGACCACGTCGTAGGCGTAGCTTCCCACCGACAGCGGGTCGCTCTCCACGCGGTCCAGGTCCTCGCGACGCACCTGCGAGAACGGATGGTGCTCGGCGGCGTACTTTTTCTCATCCTCGTCGTACTTGAACATGGGGAAGTCCACCACCCACAGCAGCGCATGGCCCTCGCGCGGCACGTCCAGCGCGTCGGCCATGTGCAGGCGCAGAGCGGAAAGCACGGCGTTGGCCACGGCGGGCGAATCGGCGGCGAACAGCAGCAGGTCGCCAGGTTCGACGTCCATGGCCTGCTTGAGTGCGGCCCATTCCTCGTCGGTGAAGAACTTCTTGATGGGGCTCTTCTCCTCGCCCGAGGTGGTGAAGGCCACCCAGGCC
>CAQLOA010000076.1:0-2876 GCA_948829205.1 uncultured Eggerthellaceae bacterium | reverse complement strand
GAGGCAAGCTTCTCCACCTCGCCTCGGCTCCAGTCGCCGGCGCCCTTCGCATTGATGGCCTTCACGACGCCGCCGTTTTGCGCGACGGAGGCGAACACCTTGAAGCCGGTGTCCTTCACGATGTCGGTGATGTTCACCAGCTCCATGCCGAAGCGCACGTCGGGGCGGTCGCAACCATAGCGGTCCATGGCCTCGGAGTAGGGCATGCGCTGCAGCGGCACGGGCAGGTCGAGCCCCACCGCCGCGAACGTCTCGTGCAGCACGTCCTCCATCATGGTCATGACGTCGTCCTCGGTGACGAACGACATCTCGATGTCCACCTGCGTGAACTCGGGCTGGCGGTCGGCACGCAGGTCCTCGTCGCGGAAGCAGCGCGCGATCTGGAAGTAGCGCTCGATTCCGCCGGCCATCAGCATCTGCTTGAACTGCTGCGGCGACTGCGGGAGCGCATAGAACTTGCCGGGGTTGGGGCGCGACGGCACGATGTAGTCGCGCGCGCCCTCGGGCGTGGAGTTAGCCAGGATGGGCGTCTCCACCTCGACGAAGCCGCGCTCGTCCAGCGCGCGGCGCAGCGCCTGCATCACCTTGTGGCGCAGGTGCAGGTTCCCGTACATCTCGGGACGGCGCAGGTCAAGATAGCGCCACTTCATGCGCGTGGTCTCGTCGGTCTCGATGCCGTCCTCGATGGAAAACGGCGGCGTGACCGACGTGTTCAGCACCTGCAGCCCGCTGGCCAGCACCTCGATCTCGCCCGTAGCCATGTCGGGATTGACGGCGTCGGCAGCGCGCAGGCGCACACGACCCTCAACCCGCAGCACGAACTCGCGGCCGACGTGCTCGGCCGTTGCGAAGTCCTCGGGGCTGACGCAGTCGGGGTCGACGACGATCTGCGTGTAGCCGGTGCGATCGCGCAGGTCGATGAATATCAGGCCGCCATGGTCGCGGTTGTGCCAGGCCCAGCCGGTCAGCACGACATCCTTGCCGTCGTCCGACGCGCGCAGCTGCCCGCACGTCGCAGTGTGCATGGAGTACTCGTTCATGCGTTCGTAGTTGTAGTCGAGATCGCGTTCGAAGTCGCTCATCGTTCTCCTAATATAAGTGTCGGGCCGGGCATCTTTCGCACCGGCCGGGATGCAAAGACAGACCTGCCTATTCTAATCCAAAACCAACATGCTTGCGATGTGCGGCGGCGCTGGCGCTAACCCGTCGATCGCGCGTACGGCGGCGCTGGAGCGCAGGTTGCTCGATCGCGGTTCCTTCGATTTGCGCTCTTCTGTCGCAGCGCCTAGCAACCTTCGTGCAGTAACGGCACAGACACCGGACAGAGACGCGTTAGAAAACGATCCGCTGGCCGCACCAACCGAAATCGGCATCAATCATGGTTCTGCGACGCTTCCCCGTAACGGCCGTTTCGAACCGCGCGGATATGCTGTCCCTATGGCTATCTACTACATAGGACGGACCGCCCTCGACTTCTGGCGCTGGAAGGCCTCGACGCTTTCCTCGCTTGAAAACCCGCAGCCAATGCGCCGGCTGACGCTCTCTAACAGCCCTGTGCAAATCGATGAGGCAATCGAAGGTTGCACGGCCTTCCACCGCAACGACCACGACATCGAGGTGATGGTTGCAGAGAAGCACTGCGCGCACACGGCTTCCGGAATACGACACACCATATGCACCCGAAAGCTACCTCCGCATGCTTTCGCGAGATTGAATGCCGGACGTTATGTTGCGACTCCGGAATTCCTTTTCGCGACCCTTGCCAAACGAATCGACCTTGTCGGACTTTACCTGCTTGGGTGCGAGCTAACAGGGACATATGCACTAGCGCCATCCGATGCGCGAGGATTTCTGAGATGCGACCCCCTGTCAACCAGAGCATCCCATTCCAGGATGATTGGAAACATGGCAGGATTTCCAGGGATCAAAAGGGCAGCGATGGCCCTTGGAGGCGTCCTTGAAAATGCAGCCTCCCCCATGGAGACATGCGTCTCCTTGCTGCTGACCTTGCCATGCAGGCTCGGAGGCTACGGTCTTCCGAAACCGCTGTTGAACCACAAGATTCCTCTTACGAGGGAGCAGTCGTATACGTTGAAAAGGCAATCGATTGTCGCTGACATGGCCTGGCCAAAGAAGCATTTCGCCATAGAGTACGAAAGCACGGCTTGGCATAGTGGTGACGACAAGTTCATACACGACTCTATACGCCGAAACGACATCAGAAGCCTGGGCTACGATGTCATCACGATTACTCTCGACGAGTACAAAAGCGTGCCAGCCATGGACCGCATCGCATGTGACATCGCATCCAAAGTTGGCTATCGGCTACGTCTTTCCCGCATAGACAGAAGCAAGCAGGACGAGCTACGTCGCGATTTGAGACAACGGCAGATCTCCGATGGGTAGAATCTTGCGCAATACGGTTCCATTCTCAGTTTTGTTCATGCCCCACTAGAGCACTTTTGCAACCGAGCAGCTTGGCTTTGAAGCCACGGTCTCGGTCCGACGAGTTCGCAACTTCCCTCATGCGCCAGCAACGTTAGAACTCGTTTTGAGAGACAATTGCCAAATTCTGAACCTCCGATGGACAAAAATTGCGGAAATCTGCGTTATAGCGAGCGTTTTCTACGCCTCAAAGCGATGTCGCAAACACTCCCAACGTCCTGAACTGGGGCTTTACGAAGGACGCTTGCAGCGAGTCGCGGCAAACCTAGCAGCATGAGTCGAAATGACGCAGATTTCCGAAATTTTTGTCCACGAAGCACGTAATTCTTGGCATCGTGCGAACAAGATAGCCTTACGTCAGGTCGAACCAAGCAAATGAAGCAGGGCAGCTTCGCCATAATTCGTTTCAAGAGGGTGAGCCCTAGAAAGAA
>CAQLOA010000075.1:4625-6945 GCA_948829205.1 uncultured Eggerthellaceae bacterium | reverse complement strand
GCTGTCGACCATCGCGCCCATCATCCTGGTGGCCCTGGCCATCATCGGCGCGTTCCTCTTCGGCAACCTCGCCTTCCCGATGGCCGCCGAGGCCGGCATCGAGAGCGGCATCGTCGTGGGTCTGTTCGGCGTGGGACTGGCCGCAACCGGCATGCTATCCAACACTGCCATCACCATCGGCGTCGACGCCTACGGCCCCGTGGCCGACAACGCCGGAGGCATCGCCGAGATGTCCGGCCTTCCCGAGGAGGTCCGCGAGCGCACCGACGCGCTGGACGCCGTCGGCAACACGACGGCCGCCATCGCGAAGGGCTTCGCCATCTCGTCCGCAGGCCTGGCCGCCATCTCGCTGTTCGTGTCCTACCAGGCCACCATGCACCATTACATCCCCGGCTTCGAGCTGTCGCTGACCGACCCGCTGATCGTCGCGGGCATATTCATCGGCGCCATGATGCCGTTCATGTTCGCGGCGCTCACCATGGGCGCGGTGTCGCGCGCGGCCCACGCCATGGTGGAGGAGGTCCGCAGGCAGTTCCGCGAGATTCCTGGCATCATGGAGTACAAGGCCGAGCCCGAGTACGACAAGTGCGTCGGCATCTCCACCACCTCCGCGCTCAAGGAGATGATGGTCCCCGGCCTCATCGCGTTCGTCGCGCCCATCGCCATCGGATGCATCAACCCGGCCATGTTGGGCGGCTTCCTTGCCGGTGCCGTTGCAACGGGCATGCTGATGGCCATCTTCATGTCCAACGCGGGCGGCGCGTGGGACAACGCCAAGAAGTTCATCGAGCAGGGCCACTTCGGCGGCAAGGGCAGCGAGGCCCACAAGGCCGCCGTCGTGGGCGACACCGTGGGCGATCCCTTCAAGGACACCTCGGGCCCGTCGATGAACATCCTCATCAACCTGATGACCATCGTGTCGCTCACGTTCTCTCCGCTGTTCATCCTCATCCAGACGCTGTAGGGCCCAACAAGCCCTCGGCTGCATCTGCGACGACGTGAAGCACGTAGACATCTACTCGGACGGGTCGGCGCGCGGAAACCCCGGAAACGGCGGCTTCGGCGCGCTGCTCGTCTTTCATGGGGCCGACGGCTCGCGCCATGAGAAGGAGCTGTCGGGCGGCTACAGGCTGACCACCAACAACCGCATGGAGCTGCTTGGTGCCATATGCGGGCTCGAGCAGCTGAAGGAGCCATGCGACGTCACCATGTGCACCGACTCGCAGTACATCGCGAACGCCTTCAACCAGCATTGGATAGACGGCTGGCTGCGCCGCGGCTGGAAGGGCGCTGGCAACAAGCCCGTGAAGAACGTGGATCTTTGGAAGCGCCTGCTGGCGGCCATGGAGCCGCACGAGGTGCACTTCGAGTGGGTGAAGGGGCATGCGGGCCACCCCGAGAACGAGCGCTGCGACGCCCTTGCCACCGCCGCCGCCGACGGCGACGCCCTCCAGGAGGACGAGGGCTACACCGCGGGGTAATAGCCTACGCCATGTAGCCGCGCATGCGGATCTGCTTCTCGTGGCCGGGGAACAGCTTCTGGTAGATGCTCATGAAGTAGTTGTCGGTCATGGACGCGATGTAGTCCACCACGATCTGGTTGGGCTCGGTGGAGGCGTACTCCTCGGCGTCTATGGAGTGGGACACGGTGCCTAGCTTGTTGATGTGGTGCCTGAACACCGGCGAGTCCTCGTCGCCAGCCAGCACGTCGTCCAGCAGCCTCTCGTACATCTCGCCGAACATCTCCTCCACGCAGTTGGAAGCGTCGTCCAGCATTCCCTCGCGTGAGTAGATCAGCTCGTAGTTCTGGCGCTTCGCAAGCTTCAGGTCGTCGAACACCTCGCGGCTCATGGCCACGTGGTCCTTGCCGTAGCTGTTGTTGACGATGTCCACGGTGAGGTTGTTTATGATGCGCGCGTTGTCCTTGCCGATGACCTCGCTGTCGAACGCGTCGATGGAGTCGATGACGCCCATGGCCAGCGCGTCGGCGCGGTCCTTGCCCACGTAGGCGATCATGTCGCTGACGCGCACCACGCAGCCCTCCAGCGTCGACGGACGCAGGGTTGCGATGGTGGACTCCTCCTCGTTGCAGCGTTCCACGCGCGCGTCAAGCGTCTCGAAGTCGGGGACGTTGCCGCACACCAGGCGCTGCTTGGCGAACTCGCCGTTGTGCGAGAGCACCCCGTCGAGCGTCTGCAGCGATATGTTGCGCGGGTAAAGCTGGTCTAGCACGCGCACGCTGTGGACGTTGTGGTTGAAGTAGCGGCCCGTATGCTCGTGGTAGGACTTCGACAGGAAGCGCTCGCCGGCGTGCCCGAAG
>CAQLOA010000075.1:0-4615 GCA_948829205.1 uncultured Eggerthellaceae bacterium | reverse complement strand
CAGCGCGATGGCCTCTATCAGGTCGGTGTTCAGCCCCAGCAGGCTGCCGATGCCCCGCGCCACGCGCGCCACGAGCTGCACGTGCAGGCCGCGGCGGGTGATGTCGTCGTTGGCCACGAACGAGAAGACCTGGGTCTTCCCCGAGTAGCGGTTGTAGGCCGGCACGTTGACTATCTTCTCCACGTCGCGCATGAACGCCGGGCGCGTAAGCGTGGCCCGGTCGTGCTCCAGGTCGTAGCGCCTGGTGACGTCGGCGTCGTTGAAGCGGAAGCCGTTGCGCTTGCCGGTCAGGCGGTCGGCCCGTATGGCCTGCTCCACCTCGGGTTTCAGCGCCAGGTAGGGTATTTCGCTGTTGGTTTTCGATGCCATTGAGGGAAACCTCGTATACTGTTCCAGAAACCGGATTTTCGTACATGATAGCAAAGAGGAGGACGCGCTTGGCGAGGGGCCTTATAAGCCAGGAGGACGTGCAGAAGGTCCGCGAGGCCACCGACCTCGTGGAGCTCGTGGCCGAGCGCACCCAGGTGAAGCGCAAGGGCCGCGACTTCTGGGCCTGCTGCCCGCTCCACCAGGAGAAGACCCCGTCGTTCAAGATCGACCCGTCCACGCAGCTTTGGCACTGCTTCGGCTGCGACGAGGGCGGAAGCGCCTTCGACCTTGTCATGAAGCTGGACGACCTGTCGTTCCCCGAAGCCGTGCGCAAGCTGGCCGAGCGCGCCCACATCGAGATCACCGAGTCGGAATGGGACGGCCGCACCCGCACGAAGCGCCAGCGCCTGAAGGACGTCTGCCGCGAGTCGGCGGAGTTCTTCCACCTGCAGCTGATGCGAGGCAAGGGGAAGGGGAGCGCCGGCGCCCGCGAGTACCTGTCTGGCCGAGGGCTCGGCGGCGACGTTCCCAAGAAGTGGATGCTGGGCTTCGCCCCCGGCGGCGGCAGCCTGGTGGCGCACCTGCGCGGGAAGGGTTTCTCGGAAGACGAGATGGTGGAGGCCAACGTGGCCGTCGGCTCGCGCTCGGGTGGCGTGCGCGACAGGTTCTTCAACCGCGTCATGTTCCCCATATGCGACGCGCAGGGAGACGTGATCGCGTTCGGCGGCCGCATCATGGAAGGCGACGGCCCCAAGTACCTGAACTCGCAGGAGACGCCCGTGTTCCACAAGTCGGACGTGCTGTACGGGCTGCACCTGGCGAAGGCGACCATGACGTCCACCGGCACGGCCATAGTCACCGAGGGCTACACCGACGTCATCGCCATGCACAAGGCGGGGCTGTCGAACGCGGTGGCGGCCCTGGGCACGGCGCTCACGCGCAGCCACGTGCGCATGCTGGCGCGCCACGCGGGCAAGCGCATCGTCTACATCTTCGACGGCGACAGCGCGGGCCAGAGGGCCACGGAGCGGGCCCTGCAGTTCATCGATGAGAGCATAACCCCCGAGTCGGGCGCACGGCGCATGGACGTGTGCGCCCTGTGCCTGCCGGACGGAATGGACCCGGCGGAGTACCTTGCGAGCCACGGGCCCGAAGAGATGCGCGCGCTGGTGGACTCGGCCGAGCCGCTTATCATGTTCGGCATAAAGCGCAGGCTCGAGCGGCATGACATGTCCTCCATCGAGGGGCGGGCTGCCGCGCTCATGGACGCTCTGGACGTGCTCGCGCCGATCAAGGACTCCATCATGGCGAAGGAGTACGCCAAGGAGATAGCGTTCATGCTGAAGCTCGACGAGGATGACGTGGTAGGCCGCCTTGCGAAGCTGAAGCCCCCCAAGCGCTACGACGACGACCTGCGGGACAAAGGCAGCGCGCGGACCGAGCCCTCGCAGCGGCAGCAGGGCCAGGGGAGCCTTCTGCAGGGGGGTCGCACCATGCCCGCGCCTATGTCGGTAGCCGAGGCCAACCGCCTGAAGAGCGAGCGCGAGTTCCTCGGCCTTGTCGCGCAGCATCCAGTCGACGCCTTGGGCTTCGCCGACGCGCTGGCGTCGTCCAGGTGGCACGACGAGGCGCACCTGCGCATAGCCCAGGTGCTGTCCGAGACGCTGATGAACAAGCTGGACGCGTCCCCGACCGAGCTGATAGAGGCGGCCACGGGCGCGGTTGAAGGCGCGCCCGCCGTGCTTACCGCAGCATCGGTCCCCGAGGGGTGCGACGCGGCCGCGGCCATTCGCTTCTTCGCGGAGGAGCTCGCCATAGGGGACATGGAGGAGGACCTGGCGGGCTTCCGACGCGAGGTGAGGCACGAGGGAGACTCGGGCGAAACCGAGGCCTTCCAAAGGATGGTGCAGATGCAGGAGCAGCTGTCCGCCGCCAAAAAAGCACACAAGCCGTTGGGATAGCCCTGTGCCTTCAGGCATCTGTTTGCGAGGATCCCCTGTTCTGGATTCGTGGGTTTCCTGATTCGAGTGCTGCCGCACGCAGGCGACCTTCGCACGGAACCGTCTCGTAACCCTCCCGAATCGAACACGCTGCTTTCCGTTGCCCTTGTTTCCGTTTGCGCGCGAAACGGAAACAAGCCTTCGGGCATGGCGTCTGAGAAGAATGAATCTCGGACAAATCGTCCAACCGCCTCGTTTTGTTTGACGCTGATTGCGGAAAACGGCTTGTGATTTTCACCTCCTGGATAAAAACTTCGAATCAAGGTACGCCGAACTAGGCCGTTCGGCGCGTAAGAAGAGGTTTTTTGGAGAGAGGAGGCACTATGTCAAGAGAGTCGATAGTCGAGAAGCTGAGCGAGCGTCACGAGGGTGTCGAGCACTTCTACACCACATGCCACAACAATGGCTGTTGGGACGCCACCTGCCTCATCAAGTGCAGCGTGAAGGATGGAAAGATCGTCTCCATCGAGCCTGACGATTCGGTCAACCCCGGAGTCGCCATAGAGGACGAAAACGAGGAGGCCGTCCAGACCGGCATGTTGCAGGCACGTGCGTGCCCGATGGGACATGCCTGGCGTCAGGAGCTCTATTCCGAGAACCGTCTGCTGTACCCGATGAAGCGCGTAGGGGAGAAGGGCGCAGGCAAAGGTCATTTCGAACGCATCAGCTGGGACGAGGCGCTTGACACTATTGCCAGCAAGATGAAGCAGTTCTCCGAGGAGAGCCCCGACACTCCGTGGCTCTACTACTGCTATTACGTGGCGTTCGAGAGCTCTGACTTCCCGTTCGCGTCCTACATGCCGGGAACCATCACCGGTTGGGGCGACCACTCCACGTCCGGCAGCGCCGCAGCCGAGGACTTCCATCTCGGCGTCCGCCTGACCGACTGCCTCATCAAGGGGACAAGCGACGCGTTCCCGGGCTTCGAGGCCCCCGACCTCCTGAATTCCAAGCTCGTCGTCCTGTGGGGATTCGACCCCATGGTGAGCTGGTTCGGGATGGTTCCGTACTATATGAAGCTTGCGCAGGAGCGCGGTTGCAAGTTCATCCTCATCGATCCCGTGTACAACGTAAGCGCCGAGTGCCTTGGCGCACAGTGGATCCCCATCCGCCCCGGCACCGACACGGCCTTCGGCCTGGCGGTCGCGTACGTTCTGTACACCGAGGACCTCTACGATCACGAGTACGTCGAGAAATGGGTCGAGCCCGAAGGCTTCGAGGAGTGGCGCAAGTACATAGTCGGCGAGGTCGACGGCGTGGTTCACGACCCTGAGTGGGCCGAGCCCATCACCGGCATCCCCGCCGAGACCATTCGCGAGTTCGCCCGCTACTACGCGTCCATGTCCCCGGTCCATCTGCAGCAGATGTACGGCGTCTCCAAGCGCAACCTGGGCGACTACGCCGCAGCCGTGGCCATGCTTCTGCAGGCCATGACGGGGAACATGTCCATACCTGGCGGCTGCGAGGGAGGCGGCGCGAACCTGGTCACCCAGCCGCGCATATTCGCTCCTGTTCCCGACACCGGCCAGATCAAGGGCGACGTCGTCAACCCCATCACCAACAACAACAACAAGGTGACCGAGGTCATGCATTGCCAGAAGCTCTACGAGGCGGGCGAGATCGACGCCGAGGAGTTCCGGCGCCGCATAGGCTGCCCCGAAGGAAGCCCGCTTCCGCATCTGCGCATGGCCATTATCCCCAACAACTACATCAACAACCAGCATCACGTCTCGAAGCGCATGCAGGGCTTCGCCGACCTGGAATTCTCCTGGGGTTGGCAGTACTTCCACGACCAGCCCTCGATCGAGTTCCTGGACATCGTGCTTCCGTCGCCCGTCATCCAGTTCGAGTCGACCGACATGCACTTCTTCGGCATCAACCGCTTCTGGGGCGCGCCGAGCGGCATGATGAACTACTTCCTGTTCGCTGGAAAGGGCGTCAATCCTCCGGGAGAGGTCCGTTCGAAGGACTGGGTCTGGATGGAGCTCGCGCGCAGGCTGGGATTCGCCGACAAGTACTGCCCCAAGATGCTCGACGTCACCGACTGGCGCGACTGGGACGAGCAGGTCATCGAGAGGATCTACAAGCCTGCCTACGAGGAGTGGGCGAAGGACGAGAACGGCCTTCTTGGCTTCTACGGCGTCGAGCCGCGTTCCTGGGAAGAGTTCCAGAAGCTTCCCATCGTCCGCGTCCCCGGCGAGCCAGGCGAATGGTTCTACCCGTTCAAGAACACGGTCGAATGGAAC
>CAQLOA010000074.1 GCA_948829205.1 uncultured Eggerthellaceae bacterium | reverse complement strand
CGTGCTTCACGCGCTGGCTCTCCTCGGCGCGCTTGGCGTCGTTGAAGCGGTCCAGGGTGCCCACCAGATAGCCGGTGATGCGGCGAATGCGCTCGAAGGGCTGGTTGTGGGCGTCCTCGGAGCGGCCGCACTTCGGGCACACGTCCTCGATGATGCCGTTGTAGCCGCACACCGGGTCGCGGTCCACGGGGTGGTTCACGCTGCCGTAGCCCATGCCGCAGTCCTTCATGTAGCGGATGACGCTCTCGAAGGCCTCCAGGTTGTCCGACGGATCGCCGTCCAGCTCGATGTAGCTGATGTGGCCGCCGTTGGTGAGCGCGTGGTAGGGCGCCTCCAGGGCGATCTTGTCGTAGGCGGAGATGTCGTAGTACACCGGCACGTGGAAGCCGTTGGTGTAGTAGTCGCGGTCGGTCACGCCGGGAATGACGCCGTAGCGCTCGCGGTCGATGCGCACGAAGCGGCCGGACAGGCCCTCGGCCGGGGTGGCGATGAGGGTGTAGTTCATGCCGCGCTCCTGGGAGACGCGGTCGCAGTAGGAGCGCATATGGCCCACGATCTCCAGGCCCAGGCGCTGGGCCTCGGGAGACTGGCCATGGTGCTGGCCGGTCAGGGCCACCAGGCACTCGGCCAGGCCGATGAAGCCGGTGGTCAGGGTGCCGTGCTTCAGCACGTCGCGCTGCACGTCGGTGGGAGAGAGCTTCTCGGAATCGATCCACACGCCCTGGCCCATGAGGAACGGCGCGTTGTACACGTGCTTGCGGGCCTGGATCTCGAAGCGCTCGTCCAGCTGGCCGGTCACCAGTTGCAGCTTGGAATCGAGCAGGTCGAAGAACAGGTCGATGTCGCCCTTGGCGCGGATGGCCAGGCGGGGCAGGTTGATGGAGGTGAAGGACAGGTTGCCGCGGCCGGGCGTGACCTCGCGGTCGGGATCGTACACGTTGCCCATGACGCGGGTGCGGCAGCCCATGTAGGCGATCTCGGTCTCCGGGGTGCCCTTGTAGTACTGCGCGTTGAACGGCGCGTCCAGGAAGCTGAAGTTCGGGAACAGGCGCTTGGCCGAGCAGTGCATAGCCAGCTTGAACAGGTCGTAGTTCGGATCCTCGGGGTTGTAGTTCACGCCTTCCTTCACGCGGAAGATCTGCACGGGGAAGATGGGCGTCTCGCCCCCGCCGAGGCCTTCCTCGGTGGCCAGCAGCATGTTCTTGATGACCATGCGGCCCTCGGGGCTGGTGTCCATGCCGTAGTTGACGGAGCTGAACGGCGTCTGCGCGCCGGCGCGGGAATGCATGGTGTTCAGGTTGTGGACCAGAGCCTCCATGGCCTGGAACGTGGCGCGGTCGGTGTCGGCCTCGGCGTTTTTGACGGCATACTTCATTATGACGGCGATGTCGGAGTCGGAGACGCCTGCCTGAGAAAGGGCGTCCTTCAGCTTCTGGCTGTAGGCCTCGTCAAGGTCGATGGAGGCGACCGTGCCGGTTTCCTTTTCGATGGCGGCGAGGGTGTTCTGCGCCCATTCGCGTTCGTCGGCGATGTCGGTCAGCAGGTCAAGAGCCTCGGAGAGGTGCTTCTTGAACAGGCGACGGTAGGTCTTGCGAACGCCGTCGGCCAGGCCGTAGTCGAAGTCGCAGACGGACTGACCGCCGTGCTGATCGTTCTGGTTGGACTGGATGGCGATGCAGGCCAGCGCGGTGTAGCTGGCGATGTCGTTGGGCTCGCGCAGCACGCCGTGACCCGTGGAGAAGCCACCTTTGAACAGCTTGCGCAGCTCGATTTGGCAGCAGGTGGTGGTAAGCGTATAGAAGTCCATGTCGTGGATGTGGATGTCGCCCTCGCGATGCGCCTTGGCGAAGCGGGGGTCGATGACGCACATCTCGTAGAACTGCTTGGCGGACTCGGAGCCGTACTTGAGCATGGTGCCCATTGCGGTGTCGGCGTTGATGTTCGCGTTCTCGCGCTTGAGGTCGGACTCGGACGCCTTGCTGAAGGTGATGTCCTTCAGGGTTTGGATGAGGCGCGAGTTGACGTCGCGGACGCGGTTGCGCTCGGCGCGGTAGAGGATGTAGGACTTGGCCGTCTGGACGAAGCCGCTTTCGATGAGGGTTTCCTCGACGACGTCCTGCACTCCCTCGACGGTGGGGATGCCCTCGATGGCGCCCTCGTCGAGCTTCTTGGCGACCTTGGCCGCGATTTCGTCGGCGACCGCACGGTCCTGCATGGCGGCACAGGCCTGGAACGCCTTTTCTATGGCGGTTGCGATCTTGTCTACGTGGAACTCTGTGGTGCGCCCGTCGCGCTTGATGATTGATTGCGGCATTTTAGTGCGTCCTTTTCTACGTTTTCCACAGTTATTAACAGCTTATGAACTGGTTTTCTACCAGATTTTGCACATAAACCACAATATATTGTGGTTCGCTGTTTTGCGTGCGAGTACATATGGTAGATGCTGGAAAGAGAAAAAGCAACAAGAATTTGGTGACGAATCTGCCACGGAACGGATAAGCGACGATTGGCAAGGACAAGCTTGGCGGTGAGGAAGGGCCTGGAGAGACTTAGTTCGAGGCGACAACGCGTCGAGCGAAGCCCCTCCAGGCCCGTCCCCTGTCACATCCTGCATCTAAGCTAGGAACGAAGCGTGCGAATCGATCACATTGTGCAGGTTCGCGATGTAGCGCTCGAGCAGGCGGCTGGGGCGGCGCTCGGCATGCATGATGTACCCCACGCGCATGCGCAGGTCAGTGTTCAGCGGTATGGACACGATGCCCGACAGCATCTCCTCGGAGAGCACGCCGGTGGACAGAGTGTAGCCGTCGTAGTGCATGAGCAGGTTCGTCAACGTGCCGCGGTCGCTGTAGCGGATGTTCTTCTTGTGCGGCAGCGCGGCGAACGGCTCCTCGGCGTAGTAGAAGGAGTTGTTCGTGCCCTGCTCGAAGGAATAGCGCGGATAGGGTTCGAGGTCTTCGAAGGACAGGCTTGCGCGGCCCGCCAGCTCATGGTGCGCCCCGACGAAAACGTGGGGCTGCGCCTCGAACAGCTGGGTGAACGTCACGTTGGCCTCGTCGAAGGCCTTCGACAGCACGCGGCTGTTGAAGTCGTCCATGTACAGGATGCCTATCTCGCTGCGGAATGTGCGCACGTCGTCGATGATCTGGCCTGTGGCGCATTCGCGCAGGACGAAGTCGTACTCCTCGACCGCGGGCATTCCTTCGTCGGACAGCTCCTCGCACGTCAAGGTGAACGCCTGCACGCTGAAGTAGTAATGTTGCGACGACACTGCAAGGCGTTCGCTGCGAGGACCCATGTTCGAAAGGTATCTCTCCTCCAACATGTCGGCCTGCTCGATCACCTGCCGGGCGTATCCCAGAAGCTCGGTGCCGTCGTTGGTCAGGGTGACGCCGCGGTTGCTGCGCGTGAAGATGGTTATCCCCAGCTCGGATTCAAGGTCGTGCACGGCGGTCGAAAGGTTCGACTGCGACGCATACATGTTGTTCGCAGCCGCATTGATGGAGCCGTATTCGGCTATGGCGATGAGGTAGCGGAGCTGCTGCAGCGTCATCGCACGTTCCCGTCCGCGTCTTCGTCGTCGTCGAAAGCCGCGTCGGCGCCGGCCGGCTCGAGGTAGCGCGCCAGCGTCTCCTCCAACTGCCTTATGTTGATGGGCTTCGTCAGGAAGTCGTTCATCCCCGCCTCGAGCGCAGCCTCGCGGTCGCTTTCGAACGCGTTCGCCGTCATGGCGACGATGGGAACCTGCTCGCGCCCGTGTTCCCGAAGGAACTGCCGTATGGCGCGCGTGGCCTCGACGCCGTTCATGTTGGGCATCTGCATGTCCATGAAGATCAGGTCGTAGGAATCGTCCGAGGATTCCGACACCTTCGTCAGCGCCTCGATGCCGTCGACCGCCCCGTCCACGCTTGCGCCGCGACTCTGAAGCAGCTGGGTGGCTATCTCCATGTTTATGTCGTTGTCCTCGACGACCAGCACGTTCCCGGTGACGCGCTTCCCCGCGAAACCCGAAAGGAGCTTGCCTTCGCGCATCGCCTTGTCCCGGCGAATGCTGTTCTCCGGAGCGATCTTGAACTCCACCTCGAAGGTCACCTTGGTCCCCACGCCCAGCTCGCTGTCGACCTGGATCGTTCCACCCATGAGCTCTACCAGGGTCTTCGTGATGGCCATGCCAAGCCCGGTGCCCTCGGTGAACACCGTGACCTCGTTGCGCTCGCGTTCGAACGGCTCGAAAATGCGGCCGACGAACTCCTTCGTCATGCCTATGCCCGAGTCCTCGACGACGAACGTGACCGAGACGTACCCTTCGCGGTCGGACGGCCGCTCGCGGAACACCATTCGCGTGAGGTCGCCCTCGTTGGTGTACTTGAGCGCGTTGCTGGTGAGGTTCAGCAGTATCTGGCGCAGGCGCATCATGTCGCCGACGAGGATGTCGTGCTCTATGTTCTCCAGCACGACCTCCTTCTCCCTCTGCTTGGAGTCCGGCTGAGACCGGAAGATGGCGTCGATCTCGTCGGCAAGCTCGCTCAGCGAGAACTCCTCCTGGGACAGGACGGCCTTCCCCGACTCGATCTTGTTCATGTCCAGGACATTGTTGATGAGGGAAAGCAGGTGCTGCGACGACGTGGAGATGCGCGTAAGGCACTGCTTGACGCGCAAGGTGTCGTCGATGTTCTCGCTCGCGATGGTGGTGAGCCCGACTATGGCGTTCATGGGCGTTCGGATGTCGTGGCTCATGTTGGCCAGGAACGCCGACTTGGCCTCGTTGGCCTGGTTCGCCTCTATGGTTGCCTGGTTGAGCGTCTCGCGAAGCTGGTCCTCGAAGCGGTTCTTCAGGTTGATCATGACCATGTATATGGCGATCATCACGATGACGGAGACCAGCATGATCAGCGAGAACACCATGGTGGTGGCGATGGCGTCGTTCACGTGGTCGTACATGGCGTTGACCTCGTCGGTCGCCTGGTCGAGTGTCTCTTGGTTCAGGTCGAACAGCATGCTCACGACCGGCGCCAGGTAGGTTTGCGCATACGTCATGACCTGCTCGTAGGAGACGGTGCCGCTTTCGTCGTGCCAGCACATCGCGGTGAAGACGTCCAGGCGCGACCGGAGAAGGTCGAACTCGTTCTGGAAGCGGACGACCTTGTTGCCCGGCTGGGACATGGATCCGCGGATGACATCGACCTGCTTCTGTATATCGCCTTCGAGCGTGTCGATCGTGGCATCGCCGATGGTGTCGTTGGAGTCGTCAACCAGCTGGGTGACCGTCATGTGGTCTATGACCGTCCGCAGGCTGCCCAGGTTGGTTTCGATGTGCCCCGCCGCAACCGACATGGGGTATGGGCCGTCCTTGACGTGCTCCACCTCGCCTTTTATCACGGAAGCGCTTTGGATTACCACGACGAAGAAGACGGCGAGCAGCACGCACACGATGGCAGCCGCCCCGCGCACCAGCCATTTCAGCCTTGTCGCTTCCTTCTTCTGGGCTGCAACGTCGTTATTCATCATGTCCTCTCGGCCGCGTTCGTCGGCATCGCGACTACGGCCGCGCGCCCGTTTAGATGTTGTTGAGCAGCTCGAGGACGAACGCCGTGTTCTCCAGCAGCTTCTCTTCGCTCAGGTTCTCGAACTTGTCGTCGGCCTCGCCCAGGTATGCCGGCTTGCCGTCCTTCATTCCGGCAACATGGATGGTTTGCAGGCCCTTGCGGTTGGTATAGTACGCCGCACTCTCTCGCCATATCATCTTGGTGCTGTTAATGTGCAGACCGAGCGACGTTCCCGCTTTGGTGACGTATCGTTTCATTCGGGAGGAAGCCTTGACGCGGCGGATAACCCCCTCTTCGTCGATGAGGGACAGGCTGCCTGCGCCCATGGCGTCCAAGTCGATGAAGATCGTCCCGCGCAGGTCGTCGGAATGCTGCGACATGAACGACTTGATGCCGGCGTTGTCGGCAAGCTCGGCGCCAAGGGCCACGAACCAGACCTCCGTCTGGAAGCCGTGCGGCTGGGGGTCCTGCGTGAGGTCCACCTCGCCGGTCATGGAGGCGTCGTCGGACAGGTTGCTGAACGCGCTTGCATACGCGGCCACCTCGCCGAAGCTGGCGAGCGGGGCCGAACTGGTGCGGAAGCTGCGGATGTGCTCGCGTTCCTCGAGCATGTCGCCGGCGTCGATGGCGCGGGAGCCGCCTTCGCCTTCGCCATGGTCTGCAACGTCGTCGAAGTTGCGGCGCCTTTGCGTGCGAGGCGCGTCTGCCTGCGGCCCCCTGCGAGACGACCGATTGCCGCGCGGGCTGCGGCCGGCCGAGCTGCGCGCCTGGCGGGACCCGCCTTCGCGGGCGCTTCGACCCTGGTTGCCGCTGCCGCCGGAACTGCCGCTGCGGCCCGGGTTGCCGTCGTCGCCGGCTATGCGGTCGCGCAACGTGGAAAACGCGCCGCCGTTCCAGTCATCGTCCCAGGCGTCGCCCTCCCATTCCTCGGAGCGTCTGCGCAGCGACCGGGAGTTGGTGCTGTACTCGTCCACGTGGGAACGCCTGGACGAGGCCCGGCCGTCGATGGCCGGGGCGGCAGACGCGGATGCGGCGTCGTAGTCGGCGGACTCGTTCTGGAAGCTTTCCCACCCGCCGCGGGCCGCGCCCACCTCGCGGGCGTCGAAGTCTTCGTCTATCCCCACGGCCTCGCTGAAGCTTATGGAGTCGTTCTCGCGCTTCTTCTTGCGGGAGAAGATGCCGCGCAGACGGGAGGCGCGCGATTTGGGCATCTCGACGTAGCCCGGACCTGCCATGGCCCCCGTGTGCGTGATGTTCTCGGTGTAGTCGGAGTCGTCGGCGTCGTGGATGATGATGTCGTCCTCGACGACGTTGGCGATGAGCTCGTCCCCCACGGGCTCGAACTGGCTTGTGGAGGAAGCGACGGCGAACGCGCCGACCGAGCTGACCGACACCGCCGCGCCCGACCCTGAATCGGAAGGCGCGCCGGACACC
>CAQLOA010000073.1 GCA_948829205.1 uncultured Eggerthellaceae bacterium | reverse complement strand
TCCTTACACTTATGTCATGTTCGGAGCCTTCTGCGTCGGGCAGGATATCCTCTTGCATGGTGCAGCCCGCAAAGCTGCGACATGCACGCTGTCACGCTAGGGAAGGAGGGGAGCAGTGGGAAGCTTTCTGGCCAACTACGGCGACAACCTGAAGATCGCGCTGATCCTCTGGCCAATGGCGTCGGCGTTCTTTACGCTTCCGATCCTGGCGTACCTTTACCACCGCGACGGCAGGCTGCGTGCGAGTTCGGCCGCAGCCGTCTACCTGGCCGTCCTCTACGTGCTGGGCATCGGATGCTTCACGCTGTGGCCGCTTCCCGAAGGCGACTTGGGCCCCGGCATAAGCTACGGGGTCCAGCCCAACTTCAACCCGTTCGCCTTCGTGGGCGACATCGCGAAGGACGGCCTCACGGCGGTGCTGCAGCTGCTGTTCAACGTGGTGTTCTTCGTCCCGCTGGGCTTCATCGCGGGAAGGCTTCTGCGCATCCGCATGGTTCCCACGGTCCTGCTGGCGCTCTGCGTGTCGGCCTTCGTCGAGCTTGCACAATACACCGGCCTGTTCGGGTTGTACCCTTTCGCCTACCGCTGCTGCGACGTGGACGACCTGATCGCGAACACGCTGGGCGCATGGCTGGGATGGCTCGCCGCCTTGCTGATGAACAAGGCGCTTCCGCAGAAGCTCGCCTCGCAGGGGGTTACGCGCAGCCCGGGCCTCGTGCGCAGGTGCGTCGCCTTGTGGATCGACCTCTCCATCGTTGCGGCGGGAACGCTGTTCGCCACCTTGGCCCTGCTGCTGGGCTCGCAGCTCTTCGTCCGCGCCGTCCACCTTCAGTGGGGCCCCGAGAGCCAGGACGTGGTCGCTGCGGCTTCGCTGGTGGTCGCCGTGGCGCTGTTCGTCGCGGTGGAGGTCCTGGTGCCATGGCTGTGGAAGGGTAAGACCCCCGGCGGGGCGTTCGTGCGCATGACGTGCGAGACCCGCGACCGCACGGCCGGATTCCGTGCGCTGTTCTGCCTGGCGCGAACTGCGACGCTCGCTGCCGTCGTGTTGCTGCCGTGGGTCGCGGTCCCCGTGCTGGGCGTCTTCTACATCGTTGCCCGCAAGATGCCGCACGATTACATTCCGCAAGGTCGCGCAGGGATATAATCGGGCAGGGCGCGCGTTTTGCATGCGCCCTGGTCGCAAGGCCGTCCGGCCTCCGACCGCCAGACCGCCCGTCCGTTCCCTGAAAGGACCTTCCATGTGGTGCAAGCGCATACTCGTCGCGTACGACGGTTCCGCCCCTTCGCGCAAGGCGCTCGAACTTGCCAGCCAGATTGCTTCGCAGGACTGCTCGATCGAGGTCATCCTGGTTCACGTGATGCGCCTATACTCGTCGGGGTCTGCGGCGATAGGCATGGACACGATAGTCATGGACGACGCGTCCGATGTGCTTGACGAGCTGCAGTCGCTGGCCGACGGGCTGCCGAATCCCGCCACGGTCGAGCTGCTGAAGGGGACGTCCCCCGCCGACCTCATAGTCGAGCACGCCAAGCGCACAGGATGCGACCTCATAATCATGGGGAGCCGCGGAAAGGGCGGCGTGAAGGGCTACCTGGGGTCTGTCAGCTATGCGGTGACCAAGGAATCGCCCGTCACGGTGCTCATCGCCAAGGAGGGCGACGCCCGGTGACGGAAGCCGCTGGCAACGAGAAAGCCGGGTCATCTTCATCCTCGAAGGCGTGCAAGACCCCTCCGCCCCCAGTTTCTTCTGCAGCTGCCCGCAGCAAGTCGGAAGGCGCCCTGTGGACGAGGAACTTCGTCTGCGGCACGCTGGTGAATTTCGCAATCGCCACCAACTACTTCATGCTGATGGTGATCATGACGGCCTACGCCCTGAACGTCTTCTCCGTTCCTCCCGCGGTTGCCGCCCTGTGTGCGAGCGCATTCATCATCGGAACGCTGGTGTCGCGTTTCATCGCCGCGCCTTTGATGGGGGTTGTGGGGCGCAAGCCCCTGCTGATCGTCGCCGTCGTCCTTGAGGTGGGGCTCACTGCGCTCTACCTGGCGAACGAGCCCGTCGGCGCGCTCATCGGGGTGCGCTTCGCCCATGGGATGGCCTACGGCGTTTGCTCGACCACCATAGCCACCGTGGTCACGGCAGGCATTCCCGCGTCCCGCAAGGGCGAAGGCGTGGGGTATTTCATGCTGTCGTCCACGCTCGGGTCGGCAATCGGCCCCTTCGCGGGCATCCTGATGGCGAACCATCTGGGCTATCCGGTTCTGTTCATCGTATCGTGCGCGGTCGTGGCGCTGGGCATACCTTTCGTGCTTGCACTGGATTCCGCGAACGCCGGCAGTCAGAAGAAGCGTGCCACCTCGCGCTTGCGCAGGAAAAAGGCGGCCGAATACGCGGCTGCTTCCGCCGAGGATGCGGTGTCTGCTGCCGAGATCGGCCCGGGCGCAGAGGCAGAGCGCGACATGGCCGCGTCCGAGAGGGAGGATGCGCTAGCGCGTGGCGAAGGGGACGTGACGGGGGACGTTCACTTTCGACACGCGCAGGACTCTGCGGCCTTGCATTCGTCGAAAGCGAAATCCTCCTGTCGCACCAGTCCGTCGTGGCTGCTGAAGTCGGTCGAGCCTAGCGTGCTTCCCATAGCATGCGTGGCGGGCCTCATCTTCTTCGGATATTCCAGCCTGCTGACCTTCCTCACCCCATACGCGGCCGAAATCGGCCTCAGCCGGGCCGCCAGCGTGTTCTTCGTCGCATACGCGCTCGCCATGTTCATAACGCGCCCCTTCACCGGCCGCGCCTTCGACCGGAAGGGGCCCGCGCCGGTCATGGGGCCTGCCTTCTTCTCGTTCGCTGCCGGAATGGTGCTGGTCGCCACATCGTCCAACGACTGGATGATCCTGGGGGCGGCGCTGCTTCTGGGGTTCGGGGTGGGCACCGTTCAGTCGTGCGGGTTGGCCATGGCCGTGAACATCGCAAGCGACGACCGCCTGAGCGTGGCGAACGCCACCTTCTACATGCTTCTCGACGTGGGGGTGGGAATCGGCCCGCTGATACTGGGCGTCATCGTGCCGCTGATCGGATACCAGTGGCTCTATTTCTGTATGGCCGGGGTGGGGCTGGTCGCCTTCGTCGCCTTCGTCGTTGTGCTCAGGCGCATGAAGAAACGGAGTAACGTGCTCTATCGGTAGAACCTCGGGACCTTAACGTCTAGCCCAAGCTCTTCCTGGAGTCCGGCCAGGGAGCTCGACGCCAGATGGGCCAATCCCTCGAAGAAGGGCGCCTGCGTCTGATTGCGCACGACGTCAAAGAAGTGCGGCGCCCAGGTGAGCAGGTGGGTGGCCAGGTACTCGTCGAGGACGTCGGGCTTGTTCCGTGCTATCCACGCCATCAGCAGGAGCATCGTCCCAATGTGGTCCTCGGGCTCGCCGTTAGCGCCGGGCACGTCGATCCCCTTGGCGCGCAGCCATGCCCGCAAGGCCAGCGTGCTCTCGCCGAAAATGACGCATTCCCTGTCGGTGTAGACCGAGCCCCACGGGGGAGCCGCCTTTGCGGCCGGCCCCACGAGCAGCCTGCGGTACTCCCAGACGACCTCGTCCCGGTCTTCCGCTTCCAGGCCGTCGTGCATCAGCGTAAGCGCTGCCTCGGCCTCGCCTTGCCTGACGAAAGGCCACTCCTGCGCGGCGGACTCGACGTCTATGCAGGCCACCTGCTCGTAGAGCGGGGCCACCTGCTCGTCCGAAGGGTCGAACAAGAACAGCGGTCCCAACGTCTCGCCCAAAAACGCGACCGATTCGTTCATATCCACGGGCCTACACCCCCATGCCTGCCGTCATGTGCATCATGTAGAACGCGAACCTCATGACGAATATACCGCAGAACGCGCACGTCAGGGCGAAAACATCGGAGGCTTGCGGGCGGTTTCCTGCGATGCGCCTGTGTCCCGAAGGGTTCGATGCCTGCTCGGCCGCCGCCTTTCCTTTTCCCGCCGAGCCTTCGCGCACGGCGCCTGCCTTGCGGCGGCCAGACGAAGGCGCCGCGTCCCGCCATCGCGCCTCGGCCACTACGGCCACGCCGCAAAACGCCACGTACGCGGCCAGCATCCACCAGTATCCAGGCACGAGCGCCCATGCGTTCGTCACGTAGTTCCACTTGCCGTCCAAGGCCGCCCCTTGCAGCACGTATGCGACCACGCTGACCGCTAGCCCTGCCACCGAGATCCATCCCAGCGTCCGATAGACGCCCTGGCGCTCCCACTTCGAGATGCGCAACGTCGTGGCGGCCAGCACCGGTCCCCCGACGCAGGCGTTTGCCACGAGCGCCGCCGGCACCAGGGGAGTGTTCCATGTGACTATCGACTCGACGTCGTAGGCGAAGGCCACCGTGAACACGAACACGACCCCGGCCGCGACGATGGCTGCGAGCCACACGTTCCGCGCCGTGCGGCTTTTCAGCGGACGGAACGACACCAGCCAGTAGACGCCCGTGAGCAGCAGGAAGCAGACGGCCGCGAACACCTCGTTCGAAAGAGGGCTCTTTCCCACCCCCATGAACGTGAACAGGGCGTTCGAGGGGTTCCCAAGGTGCGTAGCCGACGCCACGAGCCCTGCCATGGTGGCGATCAGCGGTATGTACATGAACTTGTCAAGGCGCCTGCGCTGGGCGGCATCCATGGGGGCGAGCATCAGCAGCAGGGCCAGGGCGCAAATGGCGAAGGCACCCGAAGGTGCCAAGGTGGTGAACAGCACCAACGTTATCTCGCTCAACGCGGTGGACAGTCCCATATGAATAGCCTTTCCGAATCAGGGGCGGACGGCCCGGCTGGAGGGAAGTTCGCCGGACCGTCCGTGAAACAGGGGGCTAGATCGCCAGCCCCACGGAGAACTCCGTCGCATAGAACACGACCCTAAGCACCAGGATGCCGGCGACGGCGAGAACGGTGGCCGTCACGCCGAACGTCGTCATGCTCTTGCCGCGGGCGGCCATGACGCCGAACACGCAGGCGGCAGCCAGAAGCACGGCGCCGCATGCCATCCACATGGTCACGCCCGACACCACGTCGGCGCCGTTCATGACGTAGTTCTGCATGCCGGACACGCCGGTGGTCTGCATGACCGCCAGCACGATCCCCAGCACGGCGCCAACGATTAGCAGCGCCATGGCGGAGGTTCCGAAGCGGCCGTCAAGCTTGGCCTGAACGCCGGCGAGCCCGAGCGTCATGACGCCCACGGCTCCGCCGCCGACCAGCGCGAACCCTATCATCTCAAGCGGCACGAGCGCGGTGTTCCACGAGGATATGGTGTCGATCATGTACGCGGCTCCGGTGAAGGCGGCGAACACGATTCCCAGCACGGCCACCACGCATGCGAAGCCCTTGCGGGCGCCTGCGCCCAGTTTGCCCGCCATCGCGACGATCCAGTACACGATCGCCGCCACCATGAAGACGAGCCCGGCCAGTATCTCGTTGGAAAGCGGCGAAGTTCCGGCGGCGGCAAGCACGCCGAAGGCGTTGCCGGGGCTTGCCAGGTGGAAAAACGAGGCGATGAACCCGAACACGGCGAAGCACAGCGGGACCAGGGTCATCCTGTCTATCTTCCTGAGGTCGTCCTTGTCGAACGTGGTGGTAAGGAAGGCGGCCGCCAGCACGGCGAACGCCCCTGCGCCCATGGGCGCGAAGGTGGAGAACAAAGCCAGAGGCATCTCGGCGATTCCCATCTCCATGCTACATCACCTCCTGGGTGTTGGACACCTTGACGGCCATGTCGCCCGAAGGCTTCGCGTCGCGGCATTCCTTTACGAGAAGATGCGGGTTCGTGTAGTCCTTGCTGGGCAGCGGCGCGATGTTGCCGACCGCTGCGTCGGGGTATTCCCTCTGAAGCTCGTCCCAGTCGCCGAAGTCGAGGGCGCGCAGGGGGCATGCCGTCACGCACATGGGCTTCAGCCCCTGCTCCATGCGGTCCTTGCATCCGTCGCATTTCACCGAGTGCCCCGCCTCGCGGTTCACCTTGGGCGCGTTGTAGGGGCATGCCATGTGGCAGTAGCCGCAGCCTATGCACTTGCTGTCGTCGACGAGCACCAGCCCCGTTGCGGCGTCCTTGTGCATGGCGGTGGTGGGGCACACCTTCACGCATGCCGGGTCCTCGCAGTGGTTGCACGACACCGATACGTGGTAGCAGTAAGCGGAGTTGCTTGCGGTGCCGTCCTCGTTGAGGGTGCACTCGCCGCCTTCCAGGTCGTACACCTTGCGGTAGTTGAAGTCGATGTCCGTGTCCTTGTAGTCCTTGCACGCCATCTCGCACGTGCGGCAGCCCGTGCAGCGCGTGCTGTCGAAATAGAAGCCTTTTGCAGTCATCTTCGCACCCCCTAGGCCTTCGTCACTTCGGCGATGATCGAATGGGACGGCCCGTTGCCCTTGCCGAGCGGGGTCGGCCGATACTTGGTAAGCGTGTTCACGCAGCCGCCCTTGTCAAGGCGGTTGCCGGACATGTCGGCGTCATGCCAGGCGCCCTGCGGTATGCCGATGGTGCCCGGGATGATGCGCGGCGTCACGTGCGCCTCTATCTGGATCTCGCCGTCGGGGCTCTTCACGCGGCATTGGTCGCCGTCCTTGATTCCGCGCGGGTCGGCGTCGACGGGGTTGATCCACACCTGCTGGCGCGCGACTGCCTTGAGTTCGGGCAGGAACCCGAAGGACGAATGCGTGCGTCCCTTGTAGTGGAAGCCCGAGCAGTACAGCGGGTACTCGTCGGTCACGCTGCCGTATCCCTGGTATCCGGGGTCGAACAGCGGAATCGGGTAGATGACGTCGCCGTCGGGAAGCTCCCATTCGTCGTTCAGCGCATCAAGCGTCTCGGAGTAGATCTCGATCTTGCCCGAAGGGGTGGCGACTGGGTTGGCCGCAGGGTCGCGCCTGAAGTCCTCGAGCCCGATGGAGGGGGCGAGCTCGGTCTTGTAGACGCCCTTCTCCTTGATCTCATCGAAAGTGGGCATGTCGGGCTCGTCTTCGCGTCCCTTGTTGTAGAGG
>CAQLOA010000072.1:3206-7030 GCA_948829205.1 uncultured Eggerthellaceae bacterium | reverse complement strand
CCAAGAAGGAGTCGATATGCCGCATGTTCACCACGAAGCTGCGCTGCACCTGCAGAAACAGCGCGTCATCCAAGAGTTCTCGCAGGCTTGCAAGCGGCATGGGAACGCGCAGGACGTCGTCTTCCAAGTGGACTTCGCACACCTTGTCCTTTACCTCGATGAAGCGCACGAGCACCATGGGAACGGGCACGATACCCTGGGCGGTCTTGAGTTCCAACACCGCTGCGGGCGCATGACCCAGCGCATCGAGCGCGCGGTCCGTCGCACGAGCCACTTCATCGGCCTGCAGCGGCTTCACCAGGTAGTGGACGGCTCCCAGCTGAAACGCCTCAACGGCATAGTCACGGCTGATAGTGGTGAACACGACGGCACCCTGGGTGGCTTCTTGAACGGCCTCGATGCCATTCATGCCCGGCAGCAGCACATCCATGAACGTCACGTCGAACGCGGAGGGGCTTTGTAGGTAGCTCTCTGCCGTGTCGAAGCAGCGTATATCGAAGTCGAGGCCGCGATCGCTTCCATACTGCCTGAGAACTCCCTCAAGGGCCGCCCGGTCAGCGGCTTCATCGTCGCAAACGGCTATGCGCAATCGTCTCTCCCCTCCGGACTAGCCCTGCAGCAAGCCCCGCACGGGAGGCTTCTTGCATTAGACCAGAGCGGGGTCGATTATGCAAAGACAGCACCGCCACGCTGCGCAGAACGCCCGTTTTCGGCGCAGAATGCACATAGCGTCAGGAAAGGATGCACGGCTCAAAGGACTAGTGTCGCAGCCGAAATGGATTCCGTAGGAGCGATCCCGAGCCGCCCACCATGAACAAGGGCTGTTGCATTGTCTCATGTTCGCCCAAAGCTGTATGCAAAATATATATTGCATTATGTAAGATATATTGTACAATGCAGAGCATGGACAACGCGAAAAAGAACACGGCAATGAGGGCGGCGCGCATGGAGCGCGGCATGTCGCAGGCGGACCTCGCCAACGCCGTCGACGCCACGAGGCAAACCATCGGCCTCATAGAAGCCGGACGCTACAACCCCAGCCTCAAGCTGTGCACGGCCATCTGCAAGACGCTGGGCAAGACGCTGGACGACCTGTTCTGGGATTAGGGGGCACGCGATGTATCTGATCAGGAAATGGAACGAGTACATGGGGCCGAAGGACGAGCGCCTCGAATCCGAGGGGAGCAAAAGCACGAAGATGTCGGCCTTCATCCTGTTGGTCGGGTGCGTACTCAGCCTGTACTACGCCATCATGGTGAACCAGGTCGCAAGCACCACCGGCCGCCCCGTCCTCACCCCGCTTGGCGAGGCCGTGCTTCCCGTGCAGATCCCGCTGACGCTGACGATCCTCGCCGCAGGCATCGTTTCCACATCTATGCAAATCCGCAAGGGCGCGTTCTCCAGCCACAAGCGGTTCGCCGAGATCGATGCCATGCCGTGGGACTACGTGGTGTTGTTCGCCCTGTTCTGCGGAGTGGTGCTGGGAATCCTGACGGGCGGAATGCGCATCCTCGCCGAGATCCAGATCGTCGGCATGGAAGGCATCTGCTGGACGGGCGACCTCGCCATAGGCGCTGTGTTCTTCGGCATGGGGTTCGCGGTCGGGTTCGCAGCCATCGCGTTGACCATCCACAGCGCCATCAAGCGCCGCCATGAGCTGGAGCACGAACTGGAGGACTAGCCTGAAGCCAGAAGGCGTAGGGCCGAACATGTTCGGCCCTACGAGAGTCTTGCACCTGATTCCCATAAGGGCCGACCGAGGTCAGCCCCACGGATAATGTGTCCGGCTCGGGGAGTGCGGACTGAACATCACAGCATCCGTGAGCATTTTGGAACGTCCCTTTCGCTCTTCATGTGCGGCGGGAACGGGCGATGCGGCCGAGCACCAGCGAAAGCACGCCGAAGCAGACGCCCAGAAGGCCAAGTGCCAGGACGCCGTCCATGGCATTGTCGCCGGTGTTCGCAAGCTCGACGTCGCCTCCAAGGCCGTTGTTGGTCGTTGGGACATAAGGGGTCGTCGGAGTGGGTGAAGGCTCAGGATTCGGATCCGAAGGGGTCGGCTTCGGATCCGGCTTGGGTGTGGGTTTACCCTCCACCGGAACGATCTCGAGCGTGTAAAGCTTCTGCAGGCTGGGGTTGTCCCTGTGCCTAAGCACGATGTCCCAGAACTCGGACTGTGATTCTTCGCGCGCGGCGGCGAAAGACGCGGCGGCGTCGCGCGCGGCCGCAACGTCGTGTGCGTCGTCCGACGAAAGCGCGGCGGCGAACGCAGCCAGCGGATGCGCGAGGGCATATACCTGCAACTGCTTGGCGATCGACAGGATCTCCACGTCGTCGGGAACCTGCAGGTTGAAGTCCTCGCGCTTGGTGGGCATCTTCGAACGCAGCACCTCCATGCGCCCATAGAAGCGGCCGTCTTCCGCTTCCGTCCAGCTGACGGTCTGCTGCGCATCGACGCCAAGTGCCAGCGACAGGATGACCACGTCGGACAGGTCGGGCTCGTCGGGGTCCGGCTCGTCGGGACCGGGATTATCGGGACCCGGCTCGTCGGGGTCGGGAGGCGTGACCTGTTCTTGTTCCCATTTCGCATAGAACGTCTTGTCGCCCGTCGACCCCTCGGCAATCGCTATCTCGGCTTCCCCGGCAAAGCTCTCATCGGTGAACCAGCCTTTGAACTTGTACCCCTCGCGCGCGATGCCGCTCGCATCGGGAAGCAGCATGTCCTCGGATTCGACCGTATAGCTGCTAGCGGGAACATGGAAGTCGTCGACCCAGCTTCCGCCATTCGTCACGTAGACGATGGCATATTCCACGGGCGTCCATTTAGCGTAGAGGTCGACCGTGCCCACGAACAGTTCGATGTCCGACACCACCGAGCCGCTGAGATCCTCATTCTCGTACCAGCCATCGAACTCATACCCCAGTCGCAGGATATCGCTAGGCAGCTTTACCGTCTGCCCAACGGAGAATCCGTCGTCGAACCCATACACCAGCTGCGGGTTCGATTCGAACTTGCCGCCGTTCTCGTGGTAGTTGACCGCACATGCCTCGCCCGTCCACTTGGCATACAGTTCGACGTCGCCATAATGTCCGGCCGGGATCTCACGCAGCTCGCTTCCAGAGAAGTCGGCGCTTTCGTACCATCCTGCGAAGGTATGGCCTTCCCACTTCATAACGCTGGCATCTGGGAGCGCGAAGGCGTCTCCGGTGCTATAGGAAGAGAACCCGGTAAGGTCGATTCCCTCAGGCGAGTTGGTTCCATCGCCGCCAAGGTTGTACGTTATCGAATACTGGATGGGGTTCCATTTGGCGCATAGGTTCATAGCGCCCGTGCTTCCGGCCGCGATCTCGGTCACGGCCTCGTCGGCAAGGTTCCCGTCTTCGTCCTTCGCGAACCAGCCAGCAAACGTGTATCCCGGACGAGACAGGTCGCCATCGCCAGGAAGCGCGAACGCTTGCGTGTTGTCGTATTCAGTTGGCGCGGTGTAGCCTTGCGCCCATGCGCCACCGCCGATATCCAGCGTCAGCGGATACACCGTTACCTCGGGATCAGGGTCAGGATCGGGCTCTGGGTCAGGCTCGTCAGGAGCTTGCATCTCTCCAAACGCATTGACATGGGCAACCAGCCTGCCTTCGTTTCCCGCCTTGTCATAGAACACGATCTCGTAGTCTCCGTTGGTAACATACTCATAGGTGCCGTTGCCCTCCGCGAAAGTTATCTCTTCGCTGGGGTTGACCACCTGCACGACCATCCTGCCCGTCGCATTGTCCATGTTGTAGGTGAGCTCGGCGGTGGGCGGCGTCTTGTCAATCCAGTCGACGAC
>CAQLOA010000072.1:0-3106 GCA_948829205.1 uncultured Eggerthellaceae bacterium | reverse complement strand
GTTGTACCAACTTGTGTATATGTTCGCATCTATCGCATGAGAAGCGCTTCCCCGATACTTATCACCAGTAAACGGGTTCACGTATGAATCCACTTCCGAAGATTTGCTCTCGACCTTCAAATGCGAAACCGCCACATATTTGCGATCTTTCGGCTGGTTATCAGCAGTGAACTGGAACGTCTCCGACTCGCTCGGAAGATGGTTGCCCGTTCCGGCCACTCGAACTTCCAAGGTCTTGTTGCCGGTGTTGTTCGGAGATGCCTTCGCATACGATGTCCAACGCTGGTCTGCGCTGTTCCGCCACTCGAATTTGGTATTGACCCCAATGACCCGGTTCTCCAAATCGTTGGCGTACAACCCATCAGGCAGCTTTGTTTCGACCAAAGGTATTGTGTATGCGGGCTTGGATTCAGACAATCCTTGTATGTATATCTGGATTCCGTTGTTTGCCGTAAGGGTTGCCATCTGCTCGTCTGTGAGCTTTATGTCCTTTTCCCGAAACTCCTCCGATTTGCTGACACCGCCGTCTAAGCTGTATCTCCACGTAAAGCCTATCTCGTCATAAGGCGAATTGAATTTGATCTGTCCGGCATTGGCGCCATCGAACGAGAATGACGCCATGTCATTCGGGCTCACCTTTAGAAGAGCATTTGCGACCTGAATGCAGGCATCGTATTGCAGCACATCCGCCTTTGTCGCGGTGGAAGCAGCTTTAAGAGCAACGTGCTCCTCTGAGAGGACGTATGTTTGATCGACCTCGTTGAGATATGGCTTTATCGCCCTGATAAGATCGTCCATGGCCATCGGATAATAGGTGTACGCATCGATTATCCGGAGACAAAGATCTCGCCAATCGGCGCTCGTCTTGTTGGCGCTGTCGGCCTTGTAGCTGTTGACCACAGCCTCCCAGCTATCGAGATTGAGGTCGTTCACCTCAAGCGCCTTGTTATAGGTGCTCAGCTTCTGGTCTTTGTCTGTATAGGAATTCGCGATCAGGTTGTAGTAGTAGGATTGCTTGAATGCCGGGTAATTGTTCAAGTTCGCTTGAGCCAGATATGTATATGCGACGTTGTTTCCTGTATCGTTGAAGTTGATCGCCTTTCTGCAAAAGCTCTTCCAGTCCCACCCGAAGATAGATCTGCAGTGGTTTCCCATGTACCACGAAGTGGCGCTTGAACCCCAATTGGTATACGCATTCTCGAGTTTCCATACGCCGTTGCCGTCTGCGTCCTGCTCATACCGGATATAGGCAACATGCCCAGGTTGGTATGCGATCATTCCGGGAACGCCACGGATCTCGTTGACGATCACGCCTGTTTTGGAGATATTTCCGCAAATGCCTCCGTAATCCACCATCATCCAATGCCTCAGATTAGGCTTGTCCCCATATGGCACGTCAAATTCGTTCAGGTTGTATTTCTTTGTGTAAGCCTCACGATTTGCTTCATCGAAATACTTTTCTTGAGGTAGCTTGCTGCTTAGGTACCCCAGGTTATACCACATGAATCTTAGGCCGAAATAGTCGGTGTTCCCTCTATCGCCAACCCAATCGCTTAGCCACAAGAACTCGTCATTGGTTACGCCGATGTGCATAATGAGGCGCATCAGCGTAATGTGATAGCCCTTGAACTGCTCTTTGTTATTCCTGTTGGAGTTAGAGCCCTTGCGATAGAACTTCAATTTATCTTCGTCGTAGAGCTTCTTGAACAACTCATAGCGCACGACGGGGTCGTAATCGGCAGCTTTTCCGGCATACAAGAAACCGGGGAACATCAAATCCGTAGAGCGCGCTGCAGCCAAAGCGATCATCATCTTCTCGAAGACGTAGCCGTCCTCTCGCGCAAAATCGTCCTTATGGGCAGCATAGATTGGATAGAGCGTCTTCAGAAAGCTGGCGCCACTGCTGACATCGCCAACCTCCAGCGTGTATTCGGCAATCCTTTGATTGTCGAAGATCCAATCGATCATTTCCGTGCATTCGGGATTCATCTCCAGAAGGTTCTGGATGTTCCAGTAACCGAGCTTGTTGACGAGCGCCCTCTCCAGGACGAGCTGGTAGTTGTTCGCATAGTTGTATTCAACGTCATGCGCAGAAAGAGTCGTATCATAGTAGCCGAGTTTGTGGACACGTTCGTAGTTGAAGTCGTCGGGAACGTAATCCGAGGTGACGAGCTTCGCATTCGCTATGTTGCCATGGTCGGAGGTATTAGCTCCCAGAGGGTCGACGTAGATCCGAAGATAGGTGCGTCCCGCGATGGAAACATCGACGTCTGCCGCCTCGGTGCTGCCCGTAAGGATACCTGACGTGAACAGCTCATCCCACGTCTCACCGTCGTTCGAAGCGCTTATGATGTACTTGATTCTTCCTGCAGTTCCTCGCCCTGCATCAACGCCCACTTTGGCCGTGAAGCGCGAATATTGCGCGGAAAGAGCAGATACGTCGTAGGTAGCCTGGCCCTTTGCGTGGACGCTGACGCCCTTGGGGTATTCTCGCTTCTCGCCATCGACGATCAGACTTAGGGGTTGTCCTTCCTGGTTCTTGTCGTGCTGAATGCTATGCCCCGCCCAGCCGTTGTAAGACCAGTTGTCGGTGGTGATGATGCTGAGGTCGGAAAGGTAGGCATACTGCTGTGCCCCATTGGCGGTGGCTTGCGCAGCAAGCGCTTGGACTTCCGCATCGTCCGCATTGTTGACGATCTCGCCTGCGGTGATCTCTTCTTGGGTTTGAAGCTTGACGTCTTCATGTATGTAGTCGGCCGAAGACAGCGGTGCGTCCACGACTTGCCCGTCGGCGTCTACCGTCACGCCAGTGATGGGCACCTTTACGTTGATCTGGCTGGGTTGCGAAGAGGTGTATTCAGCGGAGCTGACAGCGGCTTGCTGGTCGGCAGCGTCGACGGTGTCGGCATAGGCGGGAGTAAGCTGAGAGAGCGGGAACGCGGGCATGACGAGCGCTGCGGCAACGATGACAGAAGCAATTACGCGCCCCCCCCCATTGCTTTTCACATGGGAGAAGACAGCAGACATGCCGCCTTTGACCCTTGTTGATAACGCCATTGCCGTCATTTGCGGAATCCCCTTCGCCCCTCGATCGCAAAACAACATA
>CAQLOA010000071.1 GCA_948829205.1 uncultured Eggerthellaceae bacterium | reverse complement strand
GAAGGGGTGGATGCGAGGTAAGCCAAAGGAGCCGAGAAATCCACTCTGGCCCGAAGGGACAGAGTTAGTTCGAGGCGACGACGCGTCGAGCGGAACCCCTTCGGGCCCCACGCACGATTTCGCAAACGGTTCGGGCGCAGCAAGCTGCGTCCCTATGCCAGTCTGCTAGAATTACCATTGCTTCTTCGAGTCTGTAGTTGCGGGGCGCAATCCTAACTCTTGCGTCCCAAGCCCAGGGCAGATGCGGTCGAAAGGGCCCACGTAAGCAGCAGGCGCAAGGCGTCGGCATGCGAGCATGGCGTATTCTAGATGTAAGCCGCACCGCCTGCGATTCAGGCACGGGGCCTGACAGGCGAGAGAGCGCGAGCGTTGCAGCCGCTTCGGTGTTGCGGCGCGGACCTCCGGTGCGCGAGTGTGGGGGCAAAGACTAGGTCAGTCGAGGAAGCTTTTCGATAGGAGGACGACCTTGAAGAGGCTATCTAAAGCAGTGCGCACGGCAGTTGCGGCCTGCATGGCGTTCGCGGTATGCGGGGTCATGGCCGGTTGCTCGTCCGGCGAGGAATACACCCCCCAGCTTGGGTCGCCCAAGATCTCAAGCCCGGCCATCGGCGAGGATGGCACGCTGCGCGTGGGCGTCAACACCAACAACTCCCCACTTGCAGGCAAGAGCGGCGACCGCATCATCGGCATCGACGTCGACATAGCCGCGGCGCTCGCGGACGACCTTGGCCTGAAGCTTGACGTGATCGACGTGGGCAACAACGCCACCGACGCCATAGACAACGGCGAAGTGGACGTCGTGCTGGGCATCGACAGCACGACGAAGCACGACGGTTACTGGACCTCCAGCCAGTATCTCCCCACAGGCGTGGTCCTGTTCGCCCCCGAAGGCAACGACGACCCGGCGCCCACGGCCGACAGCGACGTGAAGATAGCCGCGCAGGTCTCTTCCAAGAGCGCATGGGCCGTCACCAACACCTTCGGCGAGGATTCCCTCGTCTCGTCGGGCGACCTGGCCAGCGCCTTCTCGGATCTGGGATCGGGCAAGGTCGACTACGTGGCGTCCGACGCGATCATCGGCATGTATGCCGCCAGCAGGCAGGGCGTCAACGTGGAGATCGCCGCCCTGCTCGACACGGCAGGCGGGTATTGCGCAATGTGCGCGAACGACGACACCGAGCTTCAGGAAGCCGTCGGAAGCGCCTTGGACGGCCTGGTGTCGAACGGAACGGTCGACGTCATCGAGGACAAGTGGCTGGGCAAGCCCGTCAACCTGAACGGCGTTCCCAAGGTGGCTTCGAACTCGCCGAAGTCGTCGAACGTCGAGGATGGCGACGGTCAGACCACCGAGGGCGAACAGTCGGAGGAAGGCGCCTCTGGCGCAGGCTCCAGCACGTCTTCGTCATCCTCGTCGTCGGCTTCGTCGTCCGCGGGGAACTCCAACCGCTAGAAGCGGGCGCTGCTCTAAGGAGAATTCATGACCGAACCTGAAATCAAGCCGTGCGCCCAGGCGTGCGGCTTTACGCTGTTGCACGACGAACCCTTGAGCGAGATCTCCGGACACGCGTACGTGTTCACGCACTCCCGGACGGGCGCGCGACTTCTGTACCTGGCGAACGGCGACAACAACAAGAGCTTCTCCATCACCTTCAAAACGCCTGCGTCCGACGACACGGGCGTTTTCCACATCCTCGAGCATTCGGTGCTCTGCGGGTCGCGCAAGTTCCCGGTGAAGGAACCCTTCGTCAACCTGCTCAAAAGCTCGATGCAGACGTTCCTCAACGCCATGACGTTTCCCGACAAGACCATGTATCCGGTCGCGTCAACCAACGAGCGCGACCTGCTGAACCTGGCCGACGTGTACATGGATGCGGTGTTCCACCCCAACATCTATTCGAATCGCCGCATCTTCGAGCAGGAGGGATGGCACTACGAGCTGGAAGGCTGCGACGCGGAAGGCGCCGGCTGTGGCGAAGAGGGCGTCTCCCCGAAGGACGTCCCGTGCGCGGATTCGGGCCTCGTCTGCAACGGAGTGGTGTACAACGAGATGAAGGGGGCGCTTTCCGACCCCGAGTCGGTGCTGTACGACACGCTGTCGGCGGCGCTGTTCCCCGATACGACCTACCGCTTCGAGTCGGGCGGCACGCCAGAGGCCATCCCCACGCTGACCTACGAGGAATTCCTGCACACGCATTCGCGGCATTACCATCCGTCGAACAGCTACATCGTGCTGTACGGAGACATGGACCCCGAACCCTTCCTGCGCCAGATAGACGGCTACCTCTGCGGGGCCATGGAAGGAACGGCGGCGCCCAACCCAATAGGACTGCAGAGCCCCGTGGTGACGGAAGGCGTGCGCAAGAACATGGCGACCGCCTCCGAGAACTCGTGCGCCGCGCTTGGGTTCGTCGCCGGGCGGTCCGACGAGCGCGAGCGCATGATCGCCGCGTCGGTGCTGCTCGACGCGATAATGGGGTCGAACGAGGCACCGCTGAAGAGGGCGCTCCTCGACGCCGACCTCGCCGACGACTGCGACGGCTACCTGGCCGACTCCATGCTGCAGCCCTTCGTGGCCATAACGGCGCGCGGCCTTCATGGCGACCGTGCTGCCGCCCGCCTCGGCGAAGTGGTGGCCCGGACGGCAGCCGACCTGGCCTCGGGCGGCCTAGACCTGGGGCTTGTGGAAGCCGCGCTCTCGCACGCCGAGTTCGTGATGCGCGAGGGCAGCTTCGGCTATGCCGACGGGGTGGTGCTGTCCATGTCGGCGATGAACGGCTGGCTGTACGACGACGACCCGGCGTCCGCCACGGCCTACATCCGCTACGAGGACGCCTTCGCGTCGCTGCGCGAGAAGCTGTCAGGCGACTACTTCCACCGCCTGCTGCACGAGCTGCTGGTCGACTGCGACCATCGCGCACGGGTGGAGGTCGTGCCGGTCGACGTCGACGAGGAGGCGGCCGAGCATGCCAGGTTCAGGGCGCTCGAGGAGGCCATGTCGCCCTCCGAGCTGCAGGCCGTCGCCGAAGAGGCTGCGGCGTTGCAGGAGGCCCAGACGACCCCTGACGACCCTGCCGACCTGGCGAAGCTTCCCAAGCTGACGCGCGCCGACGTGGGCGAGGCCCGGCCCGAGCCGCCCTGCCGCATCGATAGGCTCGGGTCGATCGACGTGCTGCGCCACGAGGTGGACACGCGTGGTATCGCCTACGCCACGAGGTATTTCGACATGGAATGCGTTGCCGCCGACGAGGTCCCCTACGCCTCGGTGCTGGCGATGGTGCTGGGAAGGCTCGACACGGCGAAGCACACCGCCGCCCAGATAGACACGCTCGTGCAGGGGAGGCTGGGGGCGCTCGACTTCGCCTGCGAGGTGTTCGACGTGATGGGAGAGGACGCAGGAGAGCGCGGATGGTCCGCCAAGTTCACGGTAGGCTCGTCGGCGCTTTCCGAGAACGTGCAGGTGGCGGCCGAGCTTGCGAACGAGGTGCTTTCCCAGACCGACTTCTCCGACACCGGCAGGATTTTCGACATGCTGGTGCAGCGCAAGGTAGCCATGGAGCAACGCTTCGCCATGGCGGGCAACGCCGTCGCGGCCGCCCGTGCGGCGTCGTACGCCTTCCCGTCGGCGGCTTTGAGGGAACTGGCCTCGGGCGTCGACTTCTACGTCTTCCTCAAGCACTTGATAGACGACTTCGATATGCAGAAAGAGACCCTTCCCTCGCGGCTCGAAGGCCTTGCCAGGCGCATCTTCAGGGACGAGGGCTGCCTGCTTTCGTTCGCGGGAACCGATGCGGACTTCGACCGCTATGCCGAGGGCGCGCCCCTGGGCAACGGCCCAAGCGGCGCCTACGACGGCCCGCGCCTGGCCGCTCCCAAGCCGCGCGACAGGCGCGAGGCGTTCGCCGTCCCCGCCGACGTCACCTATTCCGCCCTGGTGTCCGACAGGTGGGGCGCCGTCGGCGCGCCGCAGCTCACCGGCAGCTGGATGGTGGCTTCGAAGGTGCTCTCCTACGACTACCTGTGGAACGAGGTTCGCGTCGTGGGCGGCGCATACGGCGTCGGTTTCAGCACCAGCCGCACGGGAGCGAGCAGCTTCTCGTCGTTCCGCGACCCGCGCGTCGCCGAGACGCTTGACCGCTTCCGCGCATCCAGCGGATGGCTTTCCGGCTTCCGTCCTTCCGAGGACGAGTTCGAAGGCTACGTGGTCAGCACGGCCGCGTCGTTCGACAAGCCGCTGAAGCCCCGCGAGCTGGTGCGCAGGCAGGCCACGATGCACATGACGGGCTACGGCCGACAGGAATTCCTGCGGCGCAGGCAGGAAGTGCTCGACACCCGCGCATGCGACGTCAGGGCCTTGGCGCCTGCCTTGGACGAAATGTGCGAGGCGGGCTGCGTCTGCGTCGTGGGCAACAGGGACATAATCGAGCAGTCCGGAACGGATTTGAACGTGGTCGACCTGCTCGCACTTTGATTTGCACTATAATGTTGCGCAACAACCTACGCCTGAGGCCCAGCGTCCAGGAAACAAGGTGAAAGACATGGCTGACCAAACCGACTTCAAACACATAACGGTCAACCCTGCAGACTCCGACGACGTCGTCATACATGCAGGTGCCTCCGCTTCGGCCGCCACGCAGGAGGACCGGAGCGAGCCGCCGTCCCCGAAGCATCCCGAACCGCTGCAGAACGGCAACGCCCCAAGCGAGGCGTCTTCCGACGCAGTGGCAGGAAAGGACGTCGAAGGGCCGTCCTCCGACGGTTCTGCGGACCTTCGGCCTTCGAAGCCGGACTATCGTCAGACGACCCTTGAGGACATCCAAAGCTTCAGGATGTCGAAGACCCAGATCGCGGTCATAGTCGCCGCCCTTGCGGCCATAGCCGCTTTCGTCGTGTGGTACCTGGTTTTCTCGTAAAGGAGCGCAGATGAGCCCGAACGATCCGTCCAGCATGAACGAGAACGTGTACAAGACCGACGCCAAGCCCGAGAAGAAGAAGGGCGGCGCCCACGCCAAGGCGGCGCAGTCGGCCTACATGCAGCGCTCGTCGCGCATGCGCAAGGTGCTTATCGTGGTCATAGTGCTGCTCGTGCTGCTTCTGGCCGGAATCGGGTTCTTCGGGTTCAAGATCTTCCAGTCCGCGCAGGACGCCGCGGTGCAGCAGACGCAGGTCTCCGACGTCAACACCATCACGGAAGGCGACGCGGGCAACGACGCATCCGCAAACACGTCGAAGAAGACTACCGTTCCCGACCTGGTGGGGCTGCTTGGCCACACCCAGGAGGAGGCCGTCGCCATGCTGCAGCACGGTGCAGAGGTCACCCGCTCAATGGAGGTGAACGAGGAAGGCAACCCGGTGCGCCTCGAGCTTCAGGTGGCGCTTGCCGACGAGCCGTCTGACTCCCGCAGCGGCACGCCCACCGTGTACCTCAGCCTGAACGAGGGCGGAGTGATAATCGAGACAGGGTATTCGGCGGCCACGTCGTCGCTGGGATACGGGTCGGTCAGCTTCACCGACGCGGTCCAAAACGAGCACATCGTGGAGGAGACGCTTGCCGAAGCCGGGCTCACCGTAAGCTATGGCACGGCCCAGCTTCCCGAGGACAAGATGCTGTACTCCACCTACGACACCGACGGCACCACGCTGGTGAAGGAGTACTGCTCGTTCAACGGAACCGGCATGGCCGAAGGCGTCGAGCATGGGTGGGACGCCATCCTGTCTTACGACTACTCGGTCGCCAATGCCACCGATAACCTCAACGACACCATCCGCACCATTTACATATACGTCTCTTAACACCTCGTCCTTGGCGGGCGAGGTGTAGTTTCGGGTAAAATACGCCGAATCCGTATTTCGCCCGAAGAATCGGCCATCAGATGGCGAGAGCGTTGCTTCTTCTGAAACGAAGCCTCTCCCTTGCGTGCTGCGGCGCGTTGCTATAAACTGTTCAGGCTACACAAGCGGATGCGAAAGCATCCCACCTGTTTCGGCGCAATTGGCAGCTGATGGGTTCCTCGAATAGACCGACCGGGCGCGACAAGCGCCGCACGTCATCGACGAACCTGCCGCTGCGCAGGTTTTTTGTTGCACGGGCGCGCCAGCCCTGCAGTTGAGAGGGCGAGACATCGCCCAGAAGGAGGTGAGCGCAATAGCCGCTCAAGAGCCAAGGCTCAACGAAGAGATCGCCATCGACGAGTGCCGCCTGATCGACTTCGACGGCAACCAGATGGGCGTCTTCTCGATCGACCAGGCGCAAAGCATCGCGGACGCGGCCGGGCTCGACCTGGTCGAGATCGCACCCAACGCCGACCCGCCGGTGTGCCGCGTCATGGACTACGGCAAGTTCAAGTACGACCAGGCCATCAAGGCCAAGCAGGCGCGCAAGAACCAGACCAAGATCGAAATCAAGGAAATGAAGTTCCGCCCGAAGATCGACGTGGGCGACTACCAGACCAAGAAGAAGCACGTCCTGCGCTTCCTCTCCGCGGGCAACAAGGTGAAGATCACCATCATGTTCCGCGGCAGGGAAATGGTGCATCCCGAGCAGGGCCTTTCGATCCTCGAACGCCTCGCCGACGACCTGAAGGACGTCGCGGTGATCGAGAACCAGCCGAAGATGGAAGGGCGAAACATGCACATGCTGATCGCGCCGCTTCCGCAGAGCGCCAAGAAGAAGGAATCCGGCAAGGGCGGCAAGGAAGCATCTTCCGAGCCGGCCGAGGCCTCGTCCGACAACTAGACCGACCAGCGAAAGGAACAAGAAATGCCAAAGATGAAAACGCATCGCGGCACCGCCAAGCGCTTCCGCGTCACCGGAAGCGGCAAGATTATGCGCGCGAAGGCCTACAAGAGCCACATCATGACCAAGAAGAGCCAGAAGCGCAAGCGCGATTTCCGTCACGAGACCGAGGTTTCGCCGGCCGACTACAACGTGGTGGCCCGCAACCTGGGAATGAAATAGTCAAGGGGATGATCGATTATGGCACGAGTGAAGCGATCCGTTAACGCAAAGAAGAAGCGCCGCAAGGTACTTTCGCGCGCCAAGGGCTACTATGGCATGAAATCGCGTTCCTACAGGAACGCGAAGCAGCAGGTACAGCAC
>CAQLOA010000070.1 GCA_948829205.1 uncultured Eggerthellaceae bacterium | reverse complement strand
GTCTACGAGGACAAGACCTTCTCGTTCGTCTGCAAGACGCCTCCGGCTGCCGTCCTTATCAAGGAGAAGCTTGGAATCCAGAGCGGTGCGGGCATTCCGCAGCTGCAGACGGTGGGAACCCTGTCCGACGCCCAGCTCACCGAGATAGCCGAGATCAAGCTTCCCGACCTCAACGCGAACGACATCGATGCAGCCAAGGAGATCATCGCCGGCACCGCGCGTTCCATGGGGGTCCGCGTCGAGGGCCGCGAGATGAAGAAGAAGTACGAGGTCACGCGCAAGCTCGCCGCGCTTCTGAAGGGCGAGACCATCGACGAGGAAGGCGGAGCCGCAGCCGCCGAGTAGGCGGACGTTCGCAGGCACCGTCGACTTTGGTTGCATTCGGCCGGGCGCTAGGCTGCGCGGCCGTCAACATGACAAGTGGAAGAATCGGCCAGATTCGCCAACACCACGAAAGGAAGATGAAGAATGGCAAAGCATGGAAAGAAGTACCGCGCAGCGGAAGGGCTCGTTCCCGAAGGAGCAGTTTCGCCGATCGCTGCGATGAAGGCCCTGAAGGACATGGACACTGCGACGTTCGACGAGACCGTCACGGGCGACTTTCGCCTGGGAATCGACACCCGTCAGGCCGACCAGCAGCTTAGGGGAACCGTCAGCCTCCCCAACGGCTCGGGCCAGGTCGTGCGCGTCGCCGTGTTCGCCGAGGGCGAGGCTGCGAAGGCGGCCGAGGAGGCCGGCGCCGACATCGTAGGAACCGACGAACTCACCGAGCAGATCAACCGTGGCGAGTTCAACTTCGACGCTGCTGTCGCCACGCCCGACCAGATGGGCAAGGTCGGCCGCCTGGGCAAGGTCCTCGGACCCCGCGGCCTCATGCCGAATCCCAAGCTTGGCACCGTGACGAACGACGTCGCGAAGGCCATCGCCGAACTGAAGGGCGGCCGCGTCGAGTATCGCGCCGACCGTTACGGCATCTGCCATGTCACGCTCGGCAAGAAGAGCTTTACCCCCGAGGCCCTGGCCGAGAACTACGGTGCCGTCTACGACGAGATCCTTCGCATGAAGCCGGCATCGTCGAAGGGCAAGTACGTCAAGTCGATCACCGTCTCGGCAACCATGAGCCCTGGCGTCGAGGTCGACCCCACGGTGCAGCGCGCCTACACCTCCGAGGTCGCCGACGACTAGAGGCAAGTCGAATCACCATTAAGAAGCCGCCCATCCCGGGTGGCTTCTTTGTTTTACGAGAGCTGCGGCGAATTCGTCAGTCCTTGAAGAAAGTGGAGGCGGCGTACCTGTAGAAGTGGTCGCGGTTGGCGTACAGAAGAGTCGTGGGACGCTCTCCGCGCCTAATTAGCACACGTTCGACGGGCGATTCGAACGCCAGCGCGTCGCCGTCGATGAACAGCGTAGCCTCCCTGCCTTCGCGCGTCTTCGAGAGGTCGATGCACACCACGTCGTTCGGCGCCGTAAGCACCGCCCTGGCGGTCAGCGTGTGCGGGGCCAGCGGCTGCACTATCAAGCCGTCGTAGCTTGGGTGCACGATGGGGCCTCCCGCCGCCAGAGAGTAGGCGGTCGAACCCGTGGAAGTTGCGACTATGACGCCGTCGCCCGCGACGTCAGAGATGTGGACGTCGGAGACGTCGAGCGAGTAGACTATGGTGCGCCCCAAGGCGCCCCTGGTTATGGCGACCTCGTTCAACGCGAAGTAGGCGTTGGGCGCAGCCGAAGGGTCGCCGCCTGCGACGTCGGGCGTGCTTTCCTCGCATTCCACGGAGATGTCAAGATTCGCGCGCCTGTCCTCGACAAGCTCGCCCGCGAACGCCCGCGACACCATCTCGAGCACGCCGCTTTCGCCGTCGTTGGCCAAGAAGCCCAGGTTGCCGAAGTTGATTCCCAGAATAGGCGTGTCAAGGCCGTTCAGGAACCGCGCCGACCTCAGTATCGTGCCGTCGCCTCCCAGCACGACGGCCAGGTCGACGTCGACACCGGCAAGCCCCCTGTCGTCCCTCGTGACGCCTGCGTACAACTCGCTTGAGTCGACGAAGCTGCAGTCGATGGACTGCGATTCCAGGTAGGCGGACAGCATGTACGACGACTCCATCGCCTTGGGGTTGATGTTGTTGCGCACGACGAGGACGAACATGGGCGCTTCTCCCTTCGAACGCCTGTAATTATATCCAACTCAAGGTAAACTGTTCCTATCATGAAGCATGCCAAGGAACTGAATCCAACCGAGCTGGAAGCCAGGGACGCGCAGCCCGAGAAGGCGCGTACCGAAGGCTTCGACGACGCCTCGGTAGGAGGATCCGCGGCGCTGATAAGCGCCTGCACCATAATATCCAGGATAACTGGGTTCCTCCGCACCTGGTCGATGGCCTACGCTTTGGGAGCCACGTTCCTCTCGAGCTCGTATCAGATAGCGAACAACCTTCCGAGCATGCTTTACGAGCTGGTGATGGGAGGGATGCTCACCACGGCGTTCCTGCCCGTGTATCTTTCGGTGAAGAAGAGGCTGGGCAAGGAGCAGAGCTCTCAGTACGCATCGAACCTGCTGACGTTGGTCGTGCTTGCGCTTGGAGTGCTGTCGGCGCTCTGCATGGTGTTTCCTTCGCAGGTCATTTACACCCAGTCCTTCTATTCCGACCAGTCGGTCATGGGCACCGCCACGCTGTTCTTCCAGTTCTTCGCCATTCAGATAGTCTTCTACGGCGCGTCTTCCATAATTTCGGGCCTGCTTAATGCGAACCGCGACTACATCTGGGGTGCAATAGCCCCGGTGTTCAACAACGTCATAGTCATCGCGGCCTTCGTGGTCTACGCCGTCGTCGCCCCAAGCAACCCCGATGCCGCCGTCTACATCATCGCCGTCGGCAGCCCCCTGGGCGTGTTCGTGCAGATGGTGCTTCAAATACCTGGGCTGAAGCGGTGCGGGATTCGGCTGCGCCCCCGGCTCGACTTCAAGGACCCGTCCCTGCGCGAGACGGCAAGCATAGGGCTTCCGGCCCTGTTCGTCACAGTGTGCGGCTTCGTCACGGTGTCGGTAGGCAATGCGGCGTCCTACAGCTTCGCCGACAACGGGCCCTCGGTGCTGGCTTATTCGCGGCTATGGTACACGTTCCCTTACTCGATGCTTGCCATCCCCATGTCCACGGCCATGTTCACCGAGCTGTCCAGCATGCAGGCCGAGTACGACACGAAGGGCGTCGTCAGGGGCATCGTCAGCGGCACCAACCAGATCTTCTTCCTGATGATCCCGTTCGCCGTGTACCTGATGGTGTACGCGCAGCCGCTGGTCACCCTGTACCACATAGGCGCGTTCGATGCGGACGGCATCTCGCAGATAGCGTCGTACCTCGCCGTCATGGCGGTATCGCTGCCGTTCTACGGGGTGAACAGCTACCTGTTGATGGTGTTCTCCAGCATCCGCAAGATGATGGCCATATCGGTCATCACGCTCGTTGGATCCGTCGCCCAGGTTGCCGTCATAATGGGGTCGGTGTGGCTAAAGGGGATGGGGTACCCGGCGACCATGGAATGGATAGCCGTGGGCTCCATCGCCACATATGTCATCGGGGACGTGCTTGCGCTCGCCTTCCTGGGATGGCGTTATTCCCGCTGCGACTTCGACGGGAAGTCGATATTCCTCAGCTGCTTCCGCGGGCTGCTGCTAGGCGTCGCCGGAGGCGTGATGGGCGGTGCGCTGTTCTGGGCACTCGAAACATACGTCGCGCCGGTCGGAGGGTCGCTTCCCATAGCGCTGGCGTACATCGTCGTCTGCGGCTGCGTCAGCATGTTCGTCACGTTCGCGCCCGCCATACGCCTGAAGCTTCCCGAGGCGGCGTTCATCACCGCATTGTGGGGGAAGCTGGCACGCAAGCTGAGGCGTTCTTGACCGCGAGTTGAGACTACTTGTGGTAGTACCTGTGCTGTTCGTAGACAGGCTCGCAGCAAACGTTGATGCCGAGCGTCTTGTACAGGCGCTCGTCCTTGGACGACAGGATCACCGAGAAGTAGGCGTCGCATCCTCGCAGCTTGTCGGCGTTGTCTATTAGCCTCTCGGCAAGGGGGTTGCTGACCGAGCTGACCGAGAGCGCGAGCAGCGTCTCGTCGGAATGCAGCCGCGGGTTAGAGTTGTGCAGATGCTCGGTCTTCAGGTGGCAGATGGGCTCGATGACGTTGTCCGAAATGACGTCCACGTCGTCGGCCACGCCCGACACGCCCTTAAGCGCGTTCATCAGCAGCGCCGATGCCGCCCCCAGCAGGTTGCCGGTCTTGCCGGTGACCACCGTGCCGTCGGGCAGCACCATGGCCCCCGCCGGCCGCCCCGTCATCTCGGCCTTCAACAGCGCGGCAGAGCGGGCAGGCGACAGGTTGGCGTTGATTCCCGCCTGATTCATCAGCAGCTCTATCTTCTTGGCCTCGGAATCGTCGCCGCCGTTGCGCTTCGCTTCGACGGCTGCTGCGAAGTAGCGCCTGACTATCTCGTTGTTGGACGCCTCGCGGCACACCTCGTCGTCGGATATGCCGAAGCCTGCCATGTTGACGCCCATGTCGGTGGGGCTGGCATAGGGGCTGCTTCCCGAGATGCGCTGCATGAGCGATCGCAGCACGGGGAATATCTCGACGTCGCGGTTGTAGTTGACCGTGGTCTCGCCGTAGGCCTCCAGGTGGAAAGGGTCGATGATGTTGTCGTCGTCCAGGTCGGCCGTGGCGGCCTCGTAGGCGATGTTCACGGGATGCGTCAGCGGAAGGTTCCATACAGGGAACGTCTCGTACTTTGCGTAACCAGCGACGACGCCGTTCTTGTGCTCATGGTATATCTGCGAGAGGCACGTGGCCATCTTGCCAGAACCGGGCCCCGGCGCCGTAACGACGACAAGCGGCTTGGAGGTCTGGATGAACTCGTTCTTGCCGAACCCCTCGTCGCTGGCGATGTGCTCTATGTCGTAGGGGTAGCCGGCGATGGGGTAGTGCAGGTAGCTGGTTATCCCCATGTCGGTGATGCGCTTTCGGAACGCGTCGGCCGCGGGCTGGTTCTTGTACTGCGTGATCACCACGCTTCCGACGGTGAAGCCCATGGAACGGAAGATGTCCATCAGGCGCAGGACGTCCTCCTCGTAGGTGATCCCTATGTCGCTTCGCATGCGCGACGACTCGATGTCGCCGGCCTTGATGGCTATCACGATCTCGACGTCGTCCACCATGCTCTGAAGCATGCGTATCTTGGTGTCGGGCTCGAACCCCGGCAGCACGCGGGACGCGTGGTAGTCGTCGAACAGCTTCCCTCCGAACTCGAGGTAGAGCTTGCCCCCGAACATTCCGATGCGCTCGCGGATCCTGTCGGCCTGCATCTCGATGTATTTCTCGTTGTCGAAACCGATCTTCATGGGAATGGGAATCCTTTCCGGGCGCGTGACGGAGGGTCGCGCCTCGCTCAATGTTACCAGTTTGTAAAACCGATTCGGCCGGCCCGAGCCAAATGACGGCAGCGGGATAGAATGGAATCCCGTAAACGTTCGCTCGGAAATGTTGCGGGGTGGTTCGAATGACCAAGTATATCTTCGTCACCGGCGGGGTCGTGTCGTCGCTGGGCAAGGGAATCACGGCCGCCTCGCTGGGGCTTCTGCTGAAGTCGCGCGGCTACAAGGTCACCATGCAGAAGATGGACCCCTACCTCAACGTCGACCCCGGCACGATGAGCCCGTTCCAGCACGGAGAGGTGTTCGTCACCGACGACGGCCACGAAGGCGACCTGGACCTTGGGCATTACGAGCGATTCATCGACGAGAGCCTCACCCGCGAATCGAACTTCACCCAAGGATCCATATACCAGACGCTCATATCCCGCGAGAGGCGCGGCGATTTCCTGGGTGGTACCGTGCAGGTGATACCTCACGTCACCGAGGCGATAAAGGAGCGTCTGGTGCGCATAGGCGAGCAGACCTGCGCGGACATCGTGATAACCGAGATAGGCGGAACGATAGGCGACATAGAAGGGCTGCCGTTCATAGAGGCCGCGCGCCAGTTCAAGAAGGAACGCCCCGTCGGGGACGTGCTGTTCGTGCATGTGACGCTCGTGCCCTACATCGCCGCCGCGCACGAGGCGAAGACGAAGCCCACGCAGCACTCGGTGAAGGAGCTGCGCTCCATCGGGGTGCAGCCCGACTTCATCGTGTGCCGCAGCGACCATGAAATCTCCGACTCAGTGCGCGACAAGATAGCGCTGTTCTGCGACGTCGCGCCCGAAGCGGTGCTGGCCTGCGTCGACGCGCCTTCCATATACGAGGTTCCCGTCACGCTGTACGAGCAGGGGTTCGACGCCATGGTGCTGAACCGCGTGGGGCTTGCGCCAAACAGGGCCGACCTGTCCGACCTTACCCGCTTCCTGGAAGCCAAGGACAACTGCAGCGGAAGCGTGGACATCGCCGTGGTGGGGAAGTACGTAAGCCTTCCCGACGCATACCTCAGCGTGGTTGAGGCGCTGGGGCACGCAGGCGTGTTCCACGGGAAGAACGTGAACGTCGTGCTGATCGACGGCGAGGAGCTTACGCCTGCAAACGTGGGGGAGAAGCTGGACGGTATGGCCGGAATCCTCGTTCCCGGCGGGTTCGGGTCGCGTGCCTTCGAGGGCAAGATACTGGCCGTAAAGCACGCGCGCGAGAACGGCATACCGTTCCTGGGGATATGCCTGGGGTTGCAGGCGGCCGTGTGCGAGTTCGCGCGCGACGTCGCCGGGCTGGAAGGCGCCACGTCGTCGGAGTTCGACCCCGAGGCGGCCAATCCCGTCATCGACCTCATGCCCGAGCAGGAGGACGTGGTGGACAAGGGCGCCACCATGCGCCTGGGCGCCTACCCCTGCAGGTTAGGCGAGGGCACCGTGGCCGAGGCGGCCTACGGGGAGAACCTGGTGTACGAGCGCCACCGCCATCGCTACGAGGTCAACAACGCATACCGCGACCGCCTGGAGGAGGCGGGGCTCGTCATATCGGGGCTTTCCCCCGACGGAAGGCTCGTGGAGATGGTGGAGCTTGCGGACCATCCATGGTTCGTTGCCAGCCAGGCACACCCCGAGTTCAAGAGCCGCCCGCACAGGCCGCACCCGCTGTTCCGCGACTTCGTCGGCGCCGCCATCGCCCAGCAGGCGTAAACCGAACAATCCGAACAACGCATCGAACTTGTTTGCTGGAGGCGGAAGCCTCCGCGCTCTCCGACAGGCTCGGCTCCCGCGGTGCGGGTTTTGGCGGAGGTTCTGCGGAACTCGTCGCCGCTTCGCGGCTCCTCAGACAGTCCTCGAACCCCGTCTCCGCCAAAACCCGCACCGCAGCCTCGCAA
>CAQLOA010000069.1:3479-7378 GCA_948829205.1 uncultured Eggerthellaceae bacterium | reverse complement strand
CCTCGAACTAACTCGGCTTCGCCGAGTGGATTTCTCGGCTCCTTTGGCTTACCTCACCTCCATCCCTCCGAGTCCAACCCAGAAAACTTCTATCCTCGCGGATGCGCCTGGTGATGCACGTCCTTCAGGCGCTCGTTGGACACGTGCGTGTACACCTGGGTGGTCGACAGGTCGGCGTGCCCCAGCATCTCCTGCACGCTGCGCAAATCGGCACCTCCCGAAAGCACGTCCGTGGCGAAGGAATGCCGCATCGCGTGCGGCGACAGGCTTCGGTCGAGGCCGGCGGCTTCGAGCGTCTTCTTGAACATTGCCCTCATGGACGCCGGGGAATACGGGTTGCCACGGCTCGACAGGAACAGGCAATCGGTCGGAACGCCCTTCTCGAGGATTCCCCTCCCGCGTCTCAGGTACCTGTCTATCGCCCGCAGCGCCGTGGCGTGCATCGGGACGATGCGCTCCTTCGAGCCCTTGCCCATCACCTTCGCCTGCCTTGCCTGGAAGTCCACGTCGTGGACGCGGATGCCCGACACCTCCGAGATCCTGAAGCCGCAGGCGTACATCGTTTCCAGCACGGCCTGGTCGCGCGCCTCCTTGGCGAACTCCGGCGTGCCCGGCTCGAGGCCATGAAGCGCGTCCTCGTGCACCGCAAGCAGGCGGTCCATGTCGGATGCGGATATGGACTTCGGCAGCCTGACCGACTTCTTCGGGCCCTGCAGCGACCCGACCGGGTCCGTGTCCACGACGCCCATCGCGTTCAGCCAGCGGAAGAAGCCCTTCAGCGCGGACAGGCGCCTGTTCACGGTGGCCCTGGAATACTTCGCGGCGTCCAGCTCGCCCAAGTACCTGCGGGCCTGCTTGTGGGTGACAGCGAAAGGGTCATAGCCTCGGCGCTGCGCCCACCTCAGGAAGTCCTCGACGTCCACGCCGTAGTTGCGCACGGTGTGCTCGGAGTCGTTCTCCTCGTAGCGCAGCGAATCCAGGTAGGCCGCCAGCTCCTCCTCGCCGGGAAGGGGGCCTTCGTTCTGACATGCCTCGTCGCCGACGGGCGGCGTCGTGTCGGCCGGCTTCGCCCTTTCGTCCCGGGGACCGGCCTTGCCCTTGCGGCTGCTAGGCATCGAATCCCGTCCTTTTCAAGGCGTCCTTGTACTCCTGCAGCGCCCGCATGCCGCGCTCGGCGTAGGCGCGGTAGCGCTCGCGCTTGTTCCTTATAGGCGTGGCCAGAGGCTCCATGACTCCGAAGTTCACATGCATCGGCTGATAGTCCCCGTTCGCCGGGTCGGTGGCGTGGCGCATCAGCGCCCCGAAGGCCGTCTCGACCGGAAGGGCGGGCGCGTGCTGCCCCGAAAGCACGCAATGCACCGACACGGCCGCGTTCAGGCCCGACCGGATGGCCTCGCAGTAGCCTTCCGTCCCCGAAAGCTGGCCGGCGACGTACACAGGGCATGCTAGGCCCTGGGCTGCAGGGGTTCGCATGCGGCCGTCGACGCCCAGGCAGCGCGGCGCGTCGACGAACGTGTTCCTGTGCATCACGCCGAAGCGCGCGAACTCCGCCCGCTCCAACCCGGGAATCATGCGGAAGACGCGCTCCTGCTCAGGGAACGCAAGGTTCGTTTGGAAGCCCACGAGGTTGAAGCTCATTCCCGCGGCGTCCTCGGCGCGGAGCTGCACCGCCGCCCAGGGACGCCTGCCCGTGGTCGGGTCGATAAGGCCCACTGGCTTCATGGGGCCGAATCGCGGCGCGTCCTTCCCCTTGCGCGCGATCTCCTCGATCGGCTGGCACGCCTGGAAGAGGTCGGCGTTCTCGAACTCCTTGGCCACCACGCGCCTGGCGGCAACCAACTCCTCGATGAAGGCCTCGTACTGCGCCTTGTCGAATGGAGCGTTCAGGTAGTCGCCGGCGTCGGCGTCGTCCTCGTAGCGGCTCTGCCTGAACACCTTATCCATGTCAAGCGAGTCGGCCATGACTATGGGCGCCGCGGCGTCGTAGAACGCCAGCGACTCGCTGCCGCAGATGGCCTCTATGGATTCGGCGAGCGCATCGCTGGACAGCGGCCCGGTGGCAAGGATGACTGCGCTCGATTCATCTGCGAGCGCAGAAACATCACGCACCTCCTCGCGCACGACGTCGACCAGCGGGTGCGAATCCACCTCGTGCGTGACGTCGGCGGCAAAGCGCTCGCGGTCTACTGCGAGCGCTCCGCCGGCCGGGACGCGGTTCCTGAGCGCGGCGGCGTAGAGGTGGGACCCGAGCTCGCGAAGCTCGACCTTCAGCATGCCGGCGGCACTGTCCTCCTTCGTGCTCTTCAACGAGTTGGAGCACACGAGCTCGGCCAGGTCGGAGGTGTGGTGCACGCCTGTAGGCACGTCGGGACGCATCTCGTACAAGCGGACGCGGTGGCCGCTAGACGCAAGCGACAGCGCAGCCTCGCATCCGGCGAGTCCCCCTCCGACTATGCTCACAGGCTTTTCCATGCGAATAGGTTATCACGGGCCAACGGTGTCAGGTGTCGTCGCAACACGACAAAGGTTAGATCGATTACTGCATGGCTATGAAAGTCGGGCCGCTTCGTCACACTTGAATGCATCAGAAGATATTCAGACGATATCAGCGTATAGTCACTTGCTTCATGATGGATTATGATATAAAAAACTATCGCATCTTGGGTTCTCATAAGGTGGTATCACATGGCGGCAGAAGCTCTTGACACATTTGCTACCAAAGAATATAGACTACTCTGCTGGCTGGACGAACACCAAGCAGACACCCCTGACGGCCCAGTGGTCAAACTGTCGCAGAGTGCGATAGCACACGAGTACGGCAGCAGTCCCGCAACAGTGAACAGCTGGCTCAAGGCCCTACGTTCGTCGCGCTGCATCGAAACGTACAAGCAAAAGAGCGGATACATCGTCACGCTTACCGGCCGAAAGGCGATTGCTAAAATGCGGGAGCTCGGAAGCATCCTCAACGTCGACGAGACGCGACATGCCGCCCTAGCTAAAACTTACATTGACGTTTTTTCGGGCTGCGGCGGCCTTTCGCTCGGACTTGGATGGGCCGGCTGGTCAGGCATGTTCGCAATCGAGAAGGACCCAATGGCATACTCTACGTTCGAACACAACCTGATAGCAAAGGATGCCCCTTACCAGCATTTCCAGAATTGGCCGAGTTGGCTCTCGAAAGAGCCGCACGACATCGAAGATGTGCTGACTGACGGCGAAGCCGAATCCCAACTACTCATGTTGGAGGGCAAAGTTACGCTGCTTGCTGGTGGACCGCCTTGCCAGGGATTCTCCGTGGCAGGTGCGAGGAATGGAAACGACCCGAGAAACCTGCTGGTTTTCAGGCAAATTGAAATGATTCGATTGGTCAAGCCTTTGTTTGCACTTGTGGAGAACGTGGGTGGCTTTGGGAAAAAGTTCGTTCTTCGCCCAAGTGACAACACCACAAGAACCGTTGCCGAAGAGGCAATGGAAAAGATTCACGAAATCGGATACAGCGTTGGAAAGGTCACAATCAACGCCGCCGACTTTGGCGTGCCCCAGCTCCGCAAACGCGTTCTGCTGTTCGCCGTCTCGGAAGCCTTCGCTGGCAGATTAGACGTCGAAGGCTTATTCGAAGACGTTTTGGCCGAAATAGGCATCGAGCAGCGCAAGGAGTTCAAGCTGGCAACTGACAGATATGTGAACGTAAAGGAAGCAATAAGCGACCTTTCCGGCGAAGAGTGCATAAGCGATCCCGAATTCAAAGACTACAGCACATGCACCTACCTTCCAACGCAAAGCTCGTATCAAAGGCTCATGCGCGCGAATTGCCGCGGAAAGAAGGTGCCTACGTGCCACCGCTTCAACCGCCACAGCGAAAGGCTGATCGCCCTCTTCGACAAGGCCCACAAAACGCA
>CAQLOA010000069.1:1634-3469 GCA_948829205.1 uncultured Eggerthellaceae bacterium | reverse complement strand
CAACCGGCAGGCAGGTTAAGCAAGGAATTTCTTTACGAGAATGGCTGCCATTCCAACAAGCGCTTCGTTCTCGACATGGAGAAACCCTGTTCCACGCTAACAACGGCGCCGGAAGAGCTCATACACTACAAACACCCCCGCATCGCCACCCTGCGGGAAATGGCAAGACTGCAGTCGTTCCCCGACGATTTCCAGTTCTATGGACGCTACACCCTAAACGGCCCCGCACGAGGCGTCGACGTTCCACGAAATGCTCAGATAGGAAACGCAATACCGCCGCTCGTTGGCCGCGCCATTGGCATGGCCATCGAGAGGATATCGCGCATGGTCCTGGAAGAAGACGAAATGCTGAAACGCTACCGCCTCGATTAGGAACGCCAGAAATGCGCTAGTCGAACTCGATTACCTTATATATCAAGTCGGTCACGAACTGGCTGGGGTCGAGGTGCTTGCGTTCGGCATAGTCGTTCACATCACGCAGCGTCTTTCCCGACAGACGGATAGGGCGGTAGAATTCCGGGAAAGCCCATCCGCATTGCGAGCATTTCTTCTCGCAGCCTCGACAGGCGACGCTCTTGTCTATGTTGCATGCATCGCACAATGGCTGCCAGTTAGTCAAATCGTCATTTCCTCCTCGCGCCCTCGGGACTTTATGATCTTGCTGGAAGCCATTCTCGTCGGGAGCACACCCACAAGCGGCGCAGACGTTGCCGTATTGGGTTAGGACCCTTTTCCAGTTCTCTTCGGAAAGGGAGGCGCGAGGCTTCTTCTTGGGAGATATGTTCAAATGGATGAGTTGATACTTTTGCCCACACTTGACGATACCAAGAAAGCCCTCGTCTCCTTGCAGCTCGCGGAGTCGCCGGAAAACGTCACGATACTCTTTGCCTTTTGCCTCGCTCACCGCCGCGCGTATCTCTTCGCGGTCGACGACCGGCCCAGGGATTCCATGTCCCTGCGGCCATAGCGTTTCCAAAATTACACGATAGATCTGCTTGTTTGCCTTACTTGAGGTAGCAAAGCCGATTACCGCGTTTTCAATCCATTCGTCGCGATCCGCCAAGCCATCAGGAGCTTCCTTAGGCGGAAGAAGGGATAGCTTCGTCTGACTGGTCTTCTTTCGCTTCTTGGCACGCATATTCAAGCCTTTGCTCAGAGTCATCCACTTATCACATAAATTATAGCTATTCGCCACCCAACAAAGCACATCATCGCGTTTGACTGACGGTAGCGCCGTAGCGGCCGCCTGGATAGCGGGCTATGCGGCCCTCGTGCTGGCGGTTGGCGAGCCACATCATGAGCCACTGGCGCCTGTCGGCGCCGGGCATGGCCTTGTTCGCAATGGCGAGCAACGCGTCCACGGTCAGCTGCTCGGCGTCCAGCGCGTCCAGTAGCGCCTGCTCGGCGCCGGGCGCGTCAGTCTCCTCCCCCTTCACGCATGTGTCAACGGGTGACATCGCCCCGAACACGGAGAACAGCGCGTCGTGGAAGGACTCGTCGTCGACGATGGGGGTTGCGCCCTGCCATATGAGGCGGTTCGCGCCCCGTGACTGCCTCGACGTTATGGCCCCGGGCACCACGAGCACCTCCTTGTTGGCCGCAAGCGCCTCGTCGGCAGTGGAGAACGTCCCCGAAGGCAGACCCGCCTCGACTATGAGCGTCGCCTTCGCGAGGCCGGCTATCAGGCGGTTCCTCATCCTGAACATCCAAGGCAAAGGCGGCGAGTCCCAGGGTTGCTCGGACGCCACCGCGCCGCCGCAGTCGATTACCTGCTGGAACAACCCCAGGTTCTCGGCCGGATAGACGCAATCGCATCCTCCGCCGAGGAAGACGAC
>CAQLOA010000069.1:0-1624 GCA_948829205.1 uncultured Eggerthellaceae bacterium | reverse complement strand
ACCGTGCGGGCGCGGCGCCTCACGGCCGCCCGGTGCGCCTCCGCGTCGCAGCCCCGCGCGCCTCCGGATATAACCACGATCCCGCTCTCGGCCGCGATCCCGGCGAAGCGCGCCGCGCACCCTATCCCGTAGGGCGTCGCCTTCCTTGCGCCCACAACCGCCAACCCTTCCTGCAGCGCCCCGGGGTCCCCGACCACGTACAGCCTCTCGGGCGGTTCGCGCAAGTTCCTCAAGGCTTCAGGAAAGGCCTCCGAACCGCGGCCGATCACGTATCGCGGACCGTCAACCTTCGCCAGGCCGCCCATCACAGCCCTCCCATCCCGTCGCTAAGCCTGTAGCCGAACGCCTCCGCAAGGTGCTCCGGAAGCACGTCATCGCTTTCCTCCATGTCTGCTATCGTTCGCGCGACCCGCACCGACCCGACCAGCGCCCTTCCGCTGAGCGAGTCCTCCGTGGCCATGGCCTCGGCGAACCTCCTCGCATCGCCGTCCAACCGACACGACTCCATCTCCTCGGCAGGTCCCGCCCCAGCTCGGAGGACGTCGCCGTCCGCCGACCGGGCCTTGCGCCACGACGCGAACTCGCGGGCCTTGAGCACGCCTGCCTGCAGCGTCGCAGAGTCGGTCCCCGCCCTGCCGCGAAGAACCTCGCGTGGAGGAACCCTGTGCACGTCAAGCTGCATGCGAAACCTGTCCATCAGCGGGCCTCCGATCCTGCCCTGGTACCTGCGCACCACGCCCGAGTCGCAGGTGCATTCGTGCTCGGCGTCGCCGTAGTATCCGCATGGGCACGGGTTCGTCGACGCGACGAGCATGAAGTCGGACGGCATCCGCACCTTCCCTGCGGCCCTGGTTATGCAGATGGCTCCCTCCTCGACAGGCTGCCTCAGACCCTGCAGCACGCTGGGCCTGAACTCGGCCAGCTCGTCGAGGAACAGGACTCCCCTGTGCGCAAGCGACACCTCGCCAGGCCTCGGAGGGTTGCCGCCGCCCAGAAGCCCCGCCAAGGTCGACGTGTGGTGGGGGCTCCTGAACGGCCTACGCCCCGAAAGCACGGCCTCCACGTCCTCGCCTGCCACCGAATGCACCACCGCGGCTTCGAGCCTCTCCTGCTCGGTCAACGGGGGAAGTATGCCTGGGAGCCTGGACGCGAGCATCGTCTTCCCCGACCCGGGCGGCCCCACCATGAGCAGGCAGTGGCTTCCGGCCGCGGCAACCTGGAGCGCCCTCTTGGCCGCCTCGTGCCCGCACACGTCCCCGTAGTCAGGGCAGGGCGAAGCCTCATGCAGCGTGCGCTCCGCGACTTCCAGAAGCTCCCTTACCCCGCCTTCGGCGCGAAGCTCGGCGAGATGGCGCACCTCCAGCTGCTCCACGCCATCCATGGGAACGCGCCGCCTCGAGGCACCCACGTACCCGAACCCCATCTTCGACGCGCAGACGCAGCAGGCCAGGCTCCCCGCAGCCTCCCGCACGCTCCCGTCCAGGGACAGCTCTCCGGCGAACAGCCTGTTGCGAAGCATCTCCTTCGGAAGCTGCCCCGTGGCGCAAAGTATCCCCAAGGCGATGGGAAGGTCGAACCCGGAACCGGTCTTCCTCAGGTCCCCGGGTGCCAGGTTCACGACCAC
>CAQLOA010000068.1 GCA_948829205.1 uncultured Eggerthellaceae bacterium | reverse complement strand
CCTCGATGATGACGGTGGCGGCGCCGGTCTCGGCGCTTTCGGCGATCTTATGCACGGGCTTGTAATGGTCAGAGCAGAAGTACTCGGTGATCTTGCCGATGGCCAGGCCGGCAACCAGGCCGCAGACCACGGAACCGAACAGCCACAGCGGCTCGGCTGTCTCGGACTGCGAGTTCCAGATGGAGAACAGGCAGAAGATGGCGACTATCTCGATGCCGGCAGCCACGTACGTGCCGCGGTTGAGAGCCTTGTGCAGGTCGGCGCCTTCCTTGGTTCGCACGGCGAACAGGCCGATGATCGACGTGATGATGCCGCAAGCGGCGATGATGACGGGCGTGACGATGGCCCAAACCAGGTCGCCGCCGATGAAGTAGCCGCCCAATGCCCCGAAGGTAACGGCCAGGATGGTAGGCGCCAGGATGGAGCCGGTGTAGCTCTCGAAGAGGTCGGCGCCCATGCCGGCCACGTCGCCCACGTTGTCGCCGACGTTGTCGGCGATGGTCGCAGGGTTGCGCGGGTCGTCCTCGGGGATTCCGGCCTCAACCTTGCCGACCAGGTCGGCGCCCACGTCAGCCGCCTTGGTGTAGATACCGCCGCCGACACGGGCGAACAGGGCCACGGCCGAAGCGCCGGTGGCAAAGCCTTCGACCATGTCGATGTGCTCGTGCATCAGCTGCATGTCGGCAATGTCGACGCCGAACACCAGCAGGATGAGCCAGAGCGACAGGCCCATCAGCGCGAACGACGCCACGCACAGGCCCATGGTGAGGCCGCTGCGGAAGCTGACGGTGAGCGCCTTTGCCACCGAGGTCTCGGCGGCGTGCGCGGTGCGGGTGTTGGCGCGCGTGGCAACGTGCATGCCCACGTAGCCCGCCGCGGCCGAAAGCACGCCGCCCGTCACGAACGCCAGGGCCGTCCACCATGACAGCGCGAAGCCCATGACGGCGGCGACGACTACCATGAACACTACGAGCAGCTTGTACTCGCTCATCAGGAACGCCTTGGCTCCCTGCTGTATCTTCAGCGAGATGCCGTTCATCTTGTCGGAGCCCGGATCCTGCGCCAGGACCCACCTCCCCAGATAGGCAGCGACTAGGATGCCTATCGCGGCGCATATGGGCGCCATCCATGCGACTGCAGTGGTCACGTTTCCCCCTAATGTAGTGGTCTTGCATCGAAAAAAGCGATAAGGAGCATTCTAAACCAACGTCGCGTGCTGTTCACGCAAAAGAAAGGGGCCGGACGACGACGCCCGGCCCCTTTTCCGCGATTGGCTGCGCTGGCCCTCGAACCGCTTCCGCCCATGCGGGCGATGCGCGGCGTCGTCTCGCTAGACGACGCCCTCGGCCATCATGGCGTCCGCGACCTTCTCGAATCCCGCGATGTTGGCGCCCATCACGTAGTCGCCCTCGTGGCCGTAGCGCTTGGCGGCGTCGTCGATGGCGTTGAAGATGCTGACCATGATGGAGTGCAGCTTCTCGTCGACCTCCTCGAAGGTCCAGGACAGCCTCTCGGAGTTCTGCGACATCTCGAGACCCGAGGTGGCCACTCCGCCGGCGTTCGCGGCCTTGCCGGGAATGAAGCACACGCCGTTGTCCTGCAGGTACTCGGTCGCCTCCATGGTGGTGGGCATGTTCGCGCCCTCGGCGAGCACCTTGCAGCCGTTGGCGACGAGCGACTTCACGTCGTCGAGGAACACCTCGTTCTGCGTGGCGCACGGAAGCGCGATGTCGCAAGGCACCGCCCATACGCCGCGGCCCTCGTGGTACTCGACCCCGTCCTTGCGCTTGGCGTACTCGGAGATGCGGCCGCGCTCGACCTCCTTGATCTGCTTCACGAGGTCGACGTCGATGCCGGCAGGGTCATGGATCCACCCGGTGGAGTCGGACATGGTGACCACCTTCGCACCCAGCTGCTGCGCCTTCTGCGTGGCGTAGATGGCGACGTTGCCCGAGCCGGACACGCACACCGTCTTGCCGGCGAACGAGTCGCCCTTGCTCTTCAGGTACTCTTCGGTGATGTACACCAGGCCGTACCCGGTCGCCTCGGTGCGGGCGAGCGAGCCGCCGTAGGACAGGCCCTTGCCGGTCAGCACGCCCTCGAACACGTTGCGGATCTTCTTGTACTGGCCGAACATGAAGCCGATCTCGCGCGCGCCGGTTCCTATGTCGCCCGCAGGGACGTCGGTGTCGGCGCCGATGTGGCGCTGCAGCTCGGTCATGAAGGACTGGCAGAAGCGCATGACCTCCATGTCGGACTTGCCCTTGGGGTCGAAGTCGCATCCGCCCTTGCCGCCGCCCATTGGAAGCGTGGTCAGGCTGTTCTTGAACACCTGCTCGAAGCCCAGGAACTTGATTATGCCCAGGTTGACGGAGGGATGCAGGCGAAGGCCGCCCTTGTACGGGCCTATGGCGCTGTTGTACTGCACGCGAAAGCCGCGGTTGACCTGCACGTTGCCCTGGTCGTCCACCCACGGCACCCTGAAGATGACGACGCGTTCGGGCTCGACGATGCGCTCGAGAAGCGAGGCCTTCTCGTACTCGGGGTGGGCCTCGATGACGGGCTCGAGGGACTGAAGGACCTCGGTGACGGCCTGGATGAACTCGGGCTGCTCCGCGTTCTTCTCCTTCACCATCTCGATTACTCGCTCTGTGTACTTCACGTTTCCTCCTTGATAACGGAATTCGCGCAATCCCGCGTAGAATGCGCGTTTCATCTTGAAGGGATTATATGGTCGGACGCGGCGCGCGGGCGCCTATTTAATGAGTTCGAAACAAAAGAGGACGCGTGCGGGCGCCAAAACGGCGCGGAAGGTCAGTCGCGGACGCCGTCGCGCCCCGACAAGACCACCAAGAACACCATGGCGATTATCAGCAACAGCCCCGCCACGTCCCAAGAGGTGATGGCGGTGCCCACCCAGGCCGCCGACACGAACGTGCCGGTGACGGGCTCGGAACACGCGAGCAGGCTGGAACGCATGGGGCCGGCGTCGTTCACGCCCTGTATGTACAGGAAGTACGCGACGAACGTCCCCACCACGGCCAGCACGGCGAAGATCGCCCAGCCCTCGGGCGGAAGACGCACGTCATAGGTCCAGGGGTGCGTGAAGGCGCTGCATGCCACCGCGCCTATCAGCAGCCCCATGCCGTTCACGATCGGTGTGCCGTAGCGCTCGAGCGGTTCGATGGGGAGGATGTTGTACAACGCCATGGCAAGCCCCGACACGACCCCCCAGAATATCCCCTCGGCCTGCGAGTGAAGGTTGGCCGGGTCGCCCTGGGTGGCTATGCACACGACCCCGCACGCAGCGAGCGCGATGCCGGCGGCCTCGCCCTTGTTTGGCAGGCGCCGCCCCTTCGCGCACACGTATACCAGAACGAACACGAGGCAAAGCTGCTCCAAGGTGAGAGCGGTGCCCGCACCTGCGTACTGGATGGCGTAAAGGTACGTGACCTGCATGAGGAGCACGCCGAACACGCCGTAGGCGACCAGGCGCACCATGGTGCGAACGTCGTGCATGAGCGCCGCGAAGCGCTTCCGGTCCCTCGCAACGGCCACTGCAAGGAAAAGGAACGCAGCGACGAACATGCGCGCCGGGGTGAGCCACAGGACGTCCAGGCCGTATTCGACCATGAGGACCTCGGCGCAGTTGCCCGAGAACCCCCACAGCACTCCCCCGGTGAACGCGAAGACGATGCCGCGCCACACGTGCCCTGCCGTCCGAGGCTTCACTACAGCTCCTTGACGACCTTGTACGACGGGACGTTGTTGGACGACAGGAGCACGACCCCCACGTCGCCGACCTCGGGCGACTGCACGACCAAAGCATCCCCCGTGTCACGTTCGTCGGAGCGGCCGTCTGGAGCCGCGGACAGCACGACGACGTCAAGCCCGTCGAATGTGGAAAGGAGCGAGGTCCGCGGCGCGAGGCAGACTATGGTGTCGGCGCCGTCGTCCTTCAGCGCCCCCACGATGGACTTGAGTTTCGCCCTCGACACGTAGGCGGTGGTGGAGAACACGCCGATCTTCTTTGCTCCCGCGCCGAGGACGACCGGGTCGGCGTACCGCGAGAGGTCGGACAGGCCGATCGTGACGCCATCGGCGCCCTTCATTGAGTACAGGTCGCGCACGTCGGAGACGTAGACGTCGTCGCCATGGGCCGACGCGCGCCTGTCTTCGCGCTCGAACACCGACATGACGGAGTCGCCGATGCCGATTTCTGCGGGCTGGTCGGACGACCCCCCGAAGGCGTCCCTCATGGTGAACTCGGGGCCCACCTCGCGTTCGGAGGTGGAGGACGAGGAGGACGAGTCCGAGCCGTCGGACGACGCCGGGAGCCCGGAGGATTCCTCGGCGGGTTCCAGCCCGTCTTCGGGAATCACGCCGTTGAACGCGACCACCGTGTATCGATCAAGGGTTCCTACGGTGTCGTCCATCATAGTGGCGGCGACGCTCCACGACCTGCCCGTCAGGAAGTACGCGCCCAGAAGAAGCCCTCCCAGCGCGACCAGGACCAGGAATATGCCAAGGGCGGCTCTTTCTCGCTTCCGGTTCTCCATAACACGACAAGCCTATCACGGAACGTCGCTTTCGACGGCGTCGATGGCCGCGTTCTCCACCTTCAGCAGCCTGGCCAGGAACCGTCCCGTGTAGCTTCCGGGGACGGCCGCCACCTGCTCGGGCGTGCCCTGCGCTATTATGCGCCCTCCCCCGTCCCCGCCTTCGGGGCCGAGGTCGATGATGTGGTCGGCGCTCTTGATCACGTCGAGGTTGTGCTCGATGACGAGCATGGTGTTGCCCGCGTCGACGAGCCGCTGCAGCACCAGCAGAAGCTGGCGCACGTCCTCGAAGTGCAGGCCGGTCGTGGGCTCGTCGAGGATATAGAACGTCTTGCCGGTGGACCTCTTCTGCAGCTCGCTGGACAGCTTCACGCGCTGCGCCTCGCCGCCCGACAAGGTGGTGGCGGGCTGGCCGAGCTTTATGTAGCCCAACCCGACGTCGTAAAGCGTCTGCAGCTTCCGCTTGATCCCGGGTATGTTCTCGAAGAACGCGAGGGCGTCCTCGACCGTCATGTCCAGCACCTCGGCGATGCTCTTCCCCCTGTAGGTCACCTGCAGCGTCTCGCGGTTGTAGCGCTTGCCGCCGCACACCTCGCACGGCACGTAGATGTCGGGAAGGAAGTGCATCTCGATCTTGATCTGGCCGTCGCCCTTGCATGCCTCGCACCTTCCGCCGCTCACGTTGAACGAGAACCGGCCCGGCGAGTAGCCGCGGGCCTTCGACTCGGCGGTGGACGCGAACAGGTTGCGGATGTCGTCCCACAGCCCGATGTACGTGGCGGGGTTCGAACGCGGAGTGCGCCCGATGGGGCTCTGGTCGATGTTGATGGCCTTGTCGAGACCCTCGATTCCGCTGATCTTCTTGTACGGACCCGTGAGCCTGTGGGCATGGTTCAGCCTGTTGGACAGCACGGGGGCCAACGTGTCGTTGATCAGGGAGCTCTTCCCCGAGCCCGACACGCCGGTGACCACCGAAAGCGTTCCCAGAGGAATCTCGAGCGTGACGTTCTTCAGGTTGTTCATCTTCGCGCCGGTGAGCTTCAGCTTGCCCTTCTGGGGCTTGCGGCGCTTCTCTGGCACCTCGATGGAGCGCTTCCCCGACAGGTAGTCGGCCGTCATGGAGCCCTTGCATTTCATAAGCTGGGCAGGAGTGCCGCACGCCGTGACGTAGCCGCCGTGCTCGCCAGCTCCGGGACCCATGTCTATGACGTAGTCGGCGCAGCGGATGGTGTCCTCGTCGTGCTCCACCACGATGACGGTGTTGCCCAGGTCGCGCAGGCGCTCCAGCGTGGCGATGAGGCGTTCGTTGTCTCGTTGATGCAGCCCGATTGACGGCTCGTCGAGGATGTAAAGCACGCCCATGAGCCCGGCGCCGATCTGGGTTGCCAGCCTGATGCGCTGGGCCTCGCCGCCCGAAAGCGTGGCGGTCGCCCGTTCCAGCGTGAGGTAGTCGAGCCCCACGTCCACCAGGAACTTGAGCCTGGCCAGGATCTCCTTCACGATGGGAAGCGCGATGTAGCGGTCTTGCTCGCCCGTTATCCGAAGGCCCTCGAAGAACTCGTAGCATGCCGACGCGGACATCTCGGTGACATCGTGGATGGACTTGCCTCCCACGGTTACGGCGAGTATCTCGGGCTTCAGCCGCTTGCCGTGGCACGTCCTGCACGGGACGGTTGCGAAGTAGGACTGCAGCTTCTCGCGCTTCTTGTCGGTGTCGGCCTCGCCGTACTTGCGGCGCACGGCCTCGCGGATGCCCTCCCATTCGATGTACCAGTGGGTCTTGAGTCCGTCCAGCTTCTGGTATTCGACGCGTATCTTCTCGTCGCCAAGGCCGTCCATGAGGCCCTTGCGCGTCGCAGGCTTCAGGTCCTCCCATGGGGTATCCTCGCTTTCGCCCAGGTGGCGGACGACCGCGCGGAGCACCTGCGGGTAGTAGTTGCCGCTCTTGAAGGGAGTGACGGCGCCTTCGGCCAAGGACAGCGACGGGTCGACCACAAGAAGCGTCTCGTCCACCTCGTCCCGGCTTCCAAGCCCGAAGCAGTCGGGGCACGACCCGTAAGGGGCGTTGAACGAGAAGTCGCGTGGCTGCAACTCGTCCATCGAGAAGCCGTGCTCGGGGCATGCCAAGGCCAGCGAGAAGACGTGTTCCCCTTCGCCCAGGCCGCCCTTGGCGCCCGACGACGTCTCCTTCGACAGGTCGTGCGCGTCCGACCCCGAGGACCCTTCGCCTAGCACCTGCACCATCACGCGGCCGTCGGCCAGCCTCGTGGCGAGCTCGACCGCCTCGGCGATTCGGCTTACGGCCGACCTCTTCAGCACGACGCGGTCGACGACGACGTCGATGAAGTGCTTTATCTTCTTGTTGAGCACGATCGGCTCTCCGTCGAGCCTGACGATCTCGCCGTCTATGCGGACGCGCGAGAAGCCCTCCTTCGCAAGGTCGGCGAACAGCTTCGTGAACTCGCCCTTGCGCCCGGTGACGACCGGGGCCATGATGATGGCCTTGGTGGTCTCGCCGTCTCCCAGGGATATTATCTCGTCGGTGACCTGGTCGGTGGTCTGCTTCTTTATCTCGCATCCGCACACAGGGCAGTGGGGCACGCCTATCCGCGCGAACAGCAGACGCAGGTAGTCATAGATTTCCGTAGTGGTTCCCACGGTGGAGCGCGGGTTTTTCGACGTGGTCTTCTGGTCGATGGACACCGCAGGCGACAGGCCGTCGATTGAGTCAAGGTCGGGCTTGCTCATCTGGCCAAGGAACATGCGCGCGTAGCTCGAAAGGCTTTCCACGTAGCGCCGCTGCCCCTCCGCATAGATCGTGTCGAACGCGAGGCTTGACTTCCCCGAGCCCGAAAGCCCTGTTATCACGACCAGCTTGTCGCGGGGTATGGCGA
>CAQLOA010000067.1:6445-7573 GCA_948829205.1 uncultured Eggerthellaceae bacterium | reverse complement strand
CTTCTGGATAGTGCCGGAGATGTAGAGGACCTCGGCGTTGTCCTTGTCGACGGCGAACGCGACGCGGACCGAACCCGCACCCTTGTCGTTAACTCGGCACTCGCGGATCGGGAGGCCGTGCCAGCGCGACTTCGATGCGAACTTGGACTTGAACATCCCGTTGGCCGACTGGACTTCGATGGCCTGGACGATGCGCGCCTTCAGGGAAGGATGCTTGTCAAGCATGTGGCAGCATCCGCGCTTCGCGAAGGTGATGCGGGGTGCGCCTGCTGTTTCCGTGCCGTCGGCCTTCATGGTTGCTCCTGCCCGTCGAGTCAAGTTTAGAGCGCGGGCTTGTGCGATGGGCTTGACTGGGGCGAGCCGTCACGGGTTTGTTGAGAACGAGCCTTGGGCGGGGAAGGACCCGCGCTGGCGCGTTTTGTGCGGGACGGCCGACAGAACCCGTCTTTGCGGACGCATGCGCCCTGTCGTTCAAGGACGTTCTGCGAGCTCGGCCTCCCAGTCGAAGTCTGCCGGAGGCCCCATGGGCAGCCCTGACTCGTCGGTGGGGACGCCGTTCCATTGGAAGTCCGCCATGACGACCCTGCCCTCGTCGTCGAACTCGATGCCTTCGCTTTGCAGCATATTCTGCTGCACCCCTGGGCCGCCGAACGCAAACCCCGTAGCCATGCGGCCGTCCTTGAACACCACGCGATGGCAAGGTATGGAAGCAGGGTCGGTCCCTGGGGCTGGATTGGCTCGCAGGGCGTATCCGACGTAGCGTGCGGAGCGGGGCGCGCCGATCATGCGAGCGATTTGGCCGTACGACGCCACCTTGCCACGAGGAATCTGCTGGACGACTGCGAAGACGCGGTCGGCGAAGTCCCCCATGATGGTCGTCCTTTCAGGTTGGGAAGCGATTGCTGCAATCAATGGTACAACTGGGGCGTGGCAGGAGGCGTTCACGCCGGTAGGTACAAAAAAGGGCGCAGACGAGCTGCGCCCCTGCGTCGACCTTCCGAACTTGCCTGCACCTATGAGAACACCACGTCGTTTATGGTGACGCTCTCGATTTCCTGGGGGTTCACCAGGCGGTTGAACATCCAGATTGCCCCACCCTCGCGTCCGAATGCGTTAGCTGTGTTGTTC
>CAQLOA010000067.1:0-6435 GCA_948829205.1 uncultured Eggerthellaceae bacterium | reverse complement strand
CTATGTCGTCGATCACGGTGTATTCGCTTCCGTTCTTGTATTTGACTACCACTTTGCCGCATGCGTCAACTTCGGTCTCCGAGTAGCATCCCTCCAGGAAATCTTCGAACGGTCCGAACCTTTCGCCGAAATACTTGTCGTAGTCGGCGCGTGCGATTTCCTCGTCAACTATGTCTCCATCGCCTGTATGGGCGAACGCCAACGAGATGGGGGAAGCGTCTATCGATCCGACGCCTTCTGCGCTGAGCGTCCTGCAGGAGACCGCGTCTTTCAGCGGGATTTTCACCTCTTGCTCTACAGTGGTCGTTTCTTGTTCGGCTTCGTTTTCGTGACGCTTGGAGACCTGAAGCGTCACGGAGCCACTGTTGGTGGGCGTTTCTCCGAAGATCAGGTAGTCGTAGCAATACAGCTTGTCGGAAGTGCTGCGCTCCGGGTCAACCAAAGTGCAGTTGGAAGCCCAGTTTGGGAACAACTCTTCATCGTTGAACGCAGGCTGCTCTTCGTTTTCGTAATCAGGGGTTCCAGCGTTAAGGCGCTCGGCCAGTATTTCGGCTTTGGATTCCTCGGCGGTGCCTGCGACAAAGTCCCAGTAATAGGGTTCGTCGTCGGGTTGGTAGGCCCCTTTGCCCTGGTTCGTGAGTTCGTCCCATTGCAGGGCGGTCACTCCTCCCTGGCGCTCGAGCGTGTAGCCGACAACCATGGTGTCCTTGTCGCGCACGGCCGACTGAATCGTGAGCGTGTGGTCCCCTATGTCCACCTTGGTCTCTTCGGTGGAGGTGTATGGCCCAAGCAGCTCCTCCGCTGCTTCGATGTCGGCCTCGACGTATTCCCGGGTTGGATACGTCACCATCACGGGATTGCCGTCCTTGTATCCCTGCACCTCGTCGTGGGCCTGCACGCTTTCGCGGGCATTGCTTCCGAACGCGCCGGCGAAGAAGTCGGCGTTGCTGGCCACGGCCCAGGCGCTTACGGGCACGACCACCAAGGCTGCAGCCGCGGCGATCGCGACGGTTCTCCACTTGAAGCGGGAAGAAGAGGCGTTTGGCGCCGAGCTGCCTTCCTGCCTGTTGCCATATTCGGCAATCAGGGCCTGCCTGCGCTGCTGGTAGCTTTCTGAAAAGCGGTGCTGCGCCTGGGCATCGAGATTTCCTGCATTCGTGGACGCCTTTTCATTGTCGTATCTAAAGGCTTGGGATCTCATGGTCAAGCCTGCCTTTCCTGTCTCGTAGCATGTTCAGCCCGCGTTCCTGGCGCTTTCTTACGTTTGATTCGCTTATGCCTAGGGTTTGCGCAGTCTGCCGTACGGTCTGGTCGTTCAGGAAGCGCTCCTTTATGACGCTTCCGTAAGGTTCGGGAAGGTCGTTCACCATTTCGTGAACGCTTTCCTGCTCGATATGGGTATCGATTGGCGAGTTGGCCGTCTGATCGGTCGCCGGCATGCACGCCGTCACGTCGTCAGTCAGCATGCTGTGCTGTCTTTCGCGGGCGTTCGCGCGGTACTGGTCGATGGCCGTCGAGCGGACGGCGGAAATGACTAGCCGCTCTGCCGAGTCGCTTTCGGGCCTGCGGGGGACGCCGTCGCGCCTGAGAATCTTCTCGAAGGCGGCGATGACCGCGTCCTCGGCCTGTCCTTCGTCGTGGAGGATGGCGTAGGCTATGCGGTACATCTTCTGCTCGTACAGCCTGAAGAGCGCCTCCACCCTGTCTGTCGTGGATCTTCGTGGCATCGTGTCACCTTGCTCCGTTTCCGTTTCTGCTGCGTTTGGCCCTCGTTGCGCATCCGAAGGCCGGGGCTTGAGAACGTTCTGCACAATATAACGACTCGCAAGGCGTAAACGTGACAAGGAAGAACGAAAATCTTTACAACAGGGGACGTAAATCGCGCGTTTATGCGCCGAAAGCCATGCACGGAATCTCTGCGTAAACGGAAGCGATTCGGTTTGGCAACCTCCGGACATGCGCCCCGCTTCGAACGATTCAGGGGTTTACCTTCTTTCCTAGGAAGACGCTGCCTGCGCACCTGGCAGCCGAGCGGGCCTAGAACGGCCCCGTGACGAAAGGGATGTTTGCGATGCTTACCATAGGATGCCATCTTTCGACCCACTACGGATACGCGCGAATGGCAGAGGGGGCCGTGTCGATCGAGGCGAACACGCTCCAATACTTCACGCGGAACCCCCGAGGCGGGGCGCAGCGCGAGCTCGACATGAAGGACATCGACGCGTTCAACGCGTACGCCACGGAACATGGCGTCGTGGCTCCCATGGGTTATGCTCCTTACGACCTCGAGCCGGGGCAGGCCGACAAGTCGAAGCAGGACTTCACGCGCATGGTGATGATGGAGGACATGGCGCGCCTCGCGCTCATGCCGGGGTCGCGCTACCTGATGCGTCCCGGAAGCGCGGAAGGGACCCCTCGCGACGAGGCTCTGGCCAACGTCTCCGAAACATTGAACCATGTGCTGCAGGCGCAGAAGGGCGTTCCGGTGTTGCTCGCCAACATGCCGGGCGAAGGCACGCAGATCGGCTCCACCTTCGAAGAGCTGGGCGCGATGCTGAGCGGAGTGAATGACCAGGACAACGTGGGCGTATGCCTTGACGCCTCGTCGGCCTTCGCCGTCGGCTACGACGTCGTAAACGACCTTGACGGCGTGCTCGACGAGTTCGACAAGGCGATAGGGCTCGACAAGCTGATGGCCGTCCACCTCAACGACATCAAGGAACCCGAAGGCCAACATGCCGACAGGCATGCACGCATAGGCGAAGGCAAGATCGGGTTCGACGCGCTGTATGCCATGACCAGGCATCCCAAGCTCAAGGGGCTGCCGTTCTACCTGGAAGAGCCTAGCGCCGACCTGGTCGTCTACGAGCGCGACATCGCCAAGTTCCGAAGCTAGCGAAAATCGGGCACGGCCGGCGGCAGCGCGACAGGAGAAGCCGCCGACAGCAGACGGGAGCGGCCGGCGGCTGCTTCCGTCGTTTGCATTTCTTTTGTGCTTATTGGCGCGCCTTCCGCGGCGATGCGAGCATTCCCGGCGAAACAGTAATAGAATTGTTGCATTCGACAGCTTTTGACGCCTTCGGGCGCTAGGCCAAAAGGTGAAGAATGCAGAACTCAAACACAGCACAGGCTTTTAGGCACATATCCTCCGGTTTCGCATGCGCGGCGGTCGCTGCTGTCTTGGCGATAGGCGCCGGCCCCTTCGCTTACGCCACGCCATCCGACCAACATGAGTCCAAGGCGCAGGAATACGCCGACAGCAGCGCCCAGAAGAGGGCCGAGGCGGCCGAAATCCAGCAGAACATCGACGCGTTGCAGACCCGGATCAACCAGGCGACGGCCACGTACGAGTCGGCCCTGGCCGAACACGACGTGGCGAACGCCGCGGTCGAGGACGCCGACAGGCGCATGCGGGAGGCCGACGAGCGAATATTGCAGCTTCGCGGCCAGCTGGGGTCCCGCGCGATCACCATGTACAAATCGGGCGGCGAGACGAACATCGTCGACGTGTTGCTGGGCGCGCAGTCGTTCGACTCGTTCCTCAAGTCATGGGACGCCGTGAGGCGAATAGCCGACCAGGACGCGCAATGGGTAGAGGAGTCGAAGCAGGCGAGGCTCGACGCATACGAGGCCCGAACCGAGAGCATGCAGCAGCGCGCCGTTGCCCAGGAGAAGATGGACGAGGCCGAACAGGCGCGCATCGAGGTGGTGGCCGCCCAGACCGAGATGCAGGCCACGCTGGCCAACGTCAACGAGGAGATCGCCACCCTCGACGCCCTCCAGGAGGAAGAGGAGATGGCGGCCGAGGAGGCCAGGCGCCTCGAGGAGGAGGCGGCGCGGCTTGCGGCGCAGAAGTTCAACGTGGGAAGCGGCCAGATAGTCGGAGCCATCTCGGCAGGAGGCTGGATGCATCCGCTTCCGGGGTCCCGCGTCTCCAGCGAGTACGGCTCGCGCACCGACCCGATCTCGGGCCAGGTTTCGGCATACCATTCCGGCATCGACCTTGCAGCCCCCATGGGCACGCCCGTAGGGGCTGCGAAGGCGGGAACCGTGGCATACGTCGGGTGGTACGGAACCGGCGGCAACGCCGTCATCGTCAACCATGGGGACGGCGTGCGTACGGTGTACATGCATCTGAGCAGGTTCAATACCTACGTTGGCGAGTCGGTCCAGCCGGGGCAATGCATCGCCTACGTCGGGTCCACCGGACGCTCCACGGGCCCTCACCTGCACTTCAACGTCGAGATAAACAAGACGCCCATCAATCCCAGGGCAGTCCTTTCGTTCTAGGCGCCGTTCACCATGCCAGAAGCGAAGCCGGTTTTCCGCAGGAGCCGAGAGGGCGAGGTCGACGCGGTCTATGCCGTTATCGAGCAGGCGCGTGCGCGCATCGCCTCGCTGGGAATCGACCAGTGGCAGAACGGCAGGCCCAACCGCGACGCCGTCGCAGGCGACGTCGCGAGGGGGGAAGGCTACGTGATGGAACGCGACGGCGAGATCGTCGCGACGGCAATGCTCACCCCGTCCGGCGAGCGCATCTACGACAGCATAGAGGGCGCCGGATGGATCAGCTCCAGCACGTCCGACGACCCCGCCTACCTCACCGTCCATCGCTTCGCCGTCGCCGACAGGGCGTGCGGGAAGGGTTGCGCGAAGGCCATGCTGGGCCACGCCGAGGAGCTTGCGCGGGATGCGGGGATGGAGAGCGTCCGAATCGACACCCACGAGGGCAACGCGCCCATGCGCGGTCTGCTTTCCACATGCGGCTACGCCGAATGCGGGACCGTCCTCCTCGACGTCGAGTACGACGAGCCGACGCTCGAGCGCATCGGGTACGAGAAGCTGGTATGACGGCAGGGTTCCTTCCCACCACGCGCGACGAGATGCTGGCCCGGGGGTGGGACTCCGTCGACTTCGTCTACGTCTCGGGAGACGCCTACGTCGACCACCCTTCCTTCGGGGCGGCGATAATAACGCGCCTGCTCGAGGCCAAGGGGTTCAAGGTCGGGTTCATAGCGCAGCCTGACTGGCGCGACGACGGTTCCGTGGCCGTGTTCGGCAGGCCCAGGCTTGGATTCCTTGTGTCGGCCGGGAACATGGACTCCATGGTCAACCATTACACCGTGGCAAGGAAGAGAAGGCGCGCGGATGCCTATTCGCCGGGTGGTCAGACGCGTTTGCGGCCCGACCATGCGGCCGTCGTGTACGGGAACCTGATACGCCGAAGCTACAAGGACTCCCCGATAATCCTGGGCGGAATAGAGGCCAGCCTGCGCCGGCTGGCCCATTACGACTACTGGTCGGACGGCATGAAGAGGTCCATACTGCTTGACTCCTGCGCCGACCTGGTCTCGTACGGCATGGGGGAGAGGTCCATCGTCGAGATAGCAGAGGCGTTGGATTCCGGCCTTTCCATAAGCGATTTGACGTTCATCGACGGAACGGTCTACAAGGCGTCGAGCCTCGACCACGTCTACGACGCCGAGATGCTGCCTTCGTGGGACGACCTCAACGCCGACCCGCTCGAATACGCCAGGTCGTTCCGCACGCAGTACGACAATTCCGACCCCATATGCGGCAAAAGGCTCGTCGAGCCGTACTCCGACCACGAATTTGTCGTGCAGAACCCGCCGTCTGCGCCGCTCTCGCAGGAAGAGCTCGACTCGGTGTACGCCTTGCCGTACGCGTACGGGTGGCATCCTTCCTACGATGCCCTTGGCGGAGTGCCCGCGCTTTCCGAGGTCAGGTTCAGCCTTGCCAGCTCAAGGGGATGCTTCGGGGAATGCGCCTTCTGCGCGCTCACGTTCCATCAGGGCCGGATAGTGCAGGCCCGCAGCCATGAGTCTATCGCGTCGGAGGCCCTGCGCATGACGGAGGCGCCCGACTTCAAGGGATACATCCACGACGTCGGGGGCCCTACGGCCAACTTCCGTTCCCCCGCCTGCGAGAAGCAGCCTAGAAAAGGGGCGTGTCCGCACAAGCGGTGCCTGTCTCCAAGGAAGTGCAGCCAGCTTCGGGCCGACCATTCCGACTACATCGAGCTCCTGAGGAGGCTTCGCGGGCTTCCCGGAGTCAAGAAGGTGTTCGTGCGATCCGGGGTCAGGTTCGACTACGTGCTGGCGGACAAGAAGCATGGCGACGAGTTCGTGGAGGAGCTTGCGCGCCATCACGTGAGCGGGCAGCTTAGGCTTGCCCCCGAGCATGTCTCCAAGCGCGTGCTCGACGTCATGGGAAAGCCTGGCATCGAACTCTACGAGCGCTTCGTCGAGAGGTTCGACCGCGCCTCGCGCGACGCCGGTCTGAAGCAGTACGTGCTCCCGTACCTGATGTCGTCGCATCCGGGCTGCACGCTTCAGGACGCCGTAGAGCTTGCCGAATGGTGCCGCGACCTGGGCTACAACCCCGAGCAGGTGCAGGACTTCTACCCGACGCCCT
>CAQLOA010000066.1 GCA_948829205.1 uncultured Eggerthellaceae bacterium | reverse complement strand
GCTCCGACATCATCGGCCCGAACTCGAGCGCCTACAAGATCACCAACGTCGGCACTGGCAACATCAAGCTGACTGAGGCTGAGATTACTGATGTTAAGAGCGTGTTTACGATGTCTCCTTTGAAGACCTACGGCGCTGACAAATATAAGCTGTACGACAGCACCACCAGGGGATATGACTTCCCGTCCAGCGGCGACCACCTGGTCTTCACCTTTAAGGCCGATACGTTCTCGACCTTCCTGACGGATTCGCATAAGCTTTCTCAGGCAAGCGCAAGCGCTGCCGATGACAAGGACGTTCTCGAGACTCCTTCTACCTGGCCCACGGGTGGTATTCAGATCAATACTGGTGCGGACCTTCCCATCGAGCTTGGTGGTGCTGCATACTTCACGAACACCTTCACTCAGGACGACCTGACTGACACGCTCTGCAAGATTAAGTACACGATCGCAGCTGCTGCATAAGCCAGTTTGGACGAACGCTTCATAACAAGATGAAGTTTTTGAGAGGGGCGACCGTTCGGGCGCCCCTCTTCTTTCCTGGAACCTATACTATTGCCCGCGATTATTGCTAGAATGTTGAACGCATATAAATGTGTGCAGTGCATGCTTGCTGGGGGGCAAAGCTTGCAAAAGGGACTAGGAAAACAAGATGCCTAAACGCAAAAACAAGAACACAGAACCACAGGCACCGGAAATTGCACCTTCAAATGTCGGTGTGGAAGCCTACTACGACGACGATCGAAAACGCGGAGCAGGTTTCTACATCGGAATAATAATCGCAGCGCTCGCACTGGTGGCCGCGCTGGTGGTGGGGGCGTTTTTGTTCCTCAACTCCACGCAGATCGGTGATTCCTACCGAAGTGGCAAGTTGGGCCAGTTGGACGGAAAGTCGGAAGAGGAAATTCGCGCAGAACTCGACCGCATCGTCGAGGAAGGCATGTTCAACATCTCCATCTCGCGCATTGTCGAGCTTCCTACTGGCAATTCGGAGGGGGAGTTCCGCATCGAGAACTCGCCGGCCAACCGCTACAACATGCAGGTGGACATAGCGCGAAGCGACACGGGGGAAGTCATCTATTCGTCGGACATACTCGAGCCCAACTACCACATCCAGTACGCCAAGCTCGACCAAAGTCTTCCGGCGGGAACCTATAACTGCGTCGCAACGTTCCATGCGCTCGATCCCGAGACCGACGACGAAATCGGTCAGGCTGCCTGCGCGCTTACGGTGATAGTGCGCAGCTAAAGGCAGTCCGCCGCCCGTGCGGCAGCTGTGATTCACATTCGAAGGCATGCAGGGTGTCGTTTGCACCTGAACATAAATGTAAGCTGGGGAGCTAGGAACGATCATGAAGCTTGCGACGAAAAAGTTCTTTCACAACCTGCTTGCGATCGCGGTCAGCGTGTGCATGGTGTGCACGATGACGCCTTCGCTGGCTTGGGCGACTGGAGGTTCCGGAGTCTCCAGCGAAAACAGTGCCATAAACGCCTGGGATTCCGAGGGTGGTAGTACGGCATCAGGTAGCACTGATATTTTGGGCAAGGTGTATGACGCTGACTTCAAGTTCGACAGCATCACGCCTGGCACGAACTACGAGAGCAAAAGCGACTTCGTCACGGCCGTCACGGGGCGCGACCGTCTTGAGGCCACGTTCCCGAAGGACCACCTGCCCGACAACTACACCGTCAAATGGTACGTGCAGGAAGTGCAGGTCAACCCCGACTTCGATCCCGACCAGCCCGAAAGCAAGGACAATCCCAAGACCATCCTGGTGGGAACCCCCACCGAGATCGCATCCGACACATATACTAAAGCCGACACGCCAACAACCGATGCCGTGCCTACGTTCACCTACCCCGGATCAACCGGGGTCGTTGTGTCTCCGGCCGACCTTCCCATGGAGAACGGCAAGCGTTACGAGTTCTCGGTGGTGATGACCGACGGCGACGCGAACGAGGCCAGTGCCACCACGCAGATCTCGTTGCTGCCTGACTATCCCACGCAGATCGTCCAGGGCACTCCCGAAGCCAACGAGGACTTCAGCGTGTCCGGCAACATCTTCCAGGACTTCACTATTCCTCCGGCCGTATCGGTCCTCGAGGTGACGCAGCTTCCCAGCGACAACGCGACTGCGCAGAAGATCCAGACCGCCGCAGCCAACAACAAGAACGGCGCCGAAACCGTCGAGGAAGTAAGCCAGCTTGAGCTGATCAACAACGCCAAGCCTGATGACAAAGACCCTTACGAGGGCTCTCTTGCCGTTCGCATCCCGTTGCCCGATTCGCTTAAGGACGCCGATCCGGCCCCTGCCGAGGGCGACAAGTACAACGTGTACGTCGCCGATGCGGACGGCAACGTCACCGTCAAGGAGGGCGAGGTCACATGGGCCATCGACTCCGAGGGCAACCGCCTTAAGGACTCCGAGGGCAACGACATCCCCGTCGTCATCGTCGACATAGAGGGCACCGGCGTCGAGCTGGGGTCGTTCGGCATCGGCGTTCCTGTGGCGGGCACGTACTTCATGACGACTGTCGCCAGCAGCGGCGGTCAGATCAGTCCGGAAGGTACCGACGTCCGCAAGCCCCTTGGCACGGCCAGCACGTTTTCGGCCTTCGCCATCGCGCCTAGCTACCTGTTCCGAAACTTCACCTTGACCATCAACGGAAAGACGACAGCGATCCAGTCGACCGACCTTGGGTACAACCAGGTGACTATCACTCCAAACGCCTATGGCATCCAGGAAGACGACAAGGTCGTGCTGACCGCCAACTTCGCCGACGTGAAGCTGCGCGCAGGAACCCAGACGCTTAGCGCTAGTCTGAACTGCGAAAGCGGAGCGGCTGGAAATTACACGGTGTCCACTGTTTACGCCAAGGGCAAGACGGACGAAAACGGAAACGCCATCGTGCCTTTGGGGACGACGCTTTCCGACAGGCAGGTGACCACTTCCGCAAGCCTTCCGAGCACGACCATCGATGGCGCGGTAGGCATTCTTTTCAACTTCCGCCCCAGCAGCGGGTCTTATGTCAAATCCGTTACCGTCAATGGCAAGGAGGCATCGTTCCAGGGAACGTCGTTCCTGATAGGCGCTGCAGGTCAGAACCTGGTCGTTCGCGTCACCTATGCAAGGGGACAGCAGCCCCAGGTTGACCAGAAGGAAATCACGGTCAAGGTAGAGAAGAGCCCTAACGGCAACTATCCTGCGACGCTTGGCGACGGCAGCGGCTCGGTCGTGGGCGAAGCCACGTACCCGGTCAACGAGGGCGGAATGGTCACCATCGATGCGCAGCCTTACAAGGACATGTACAGGCTGGCCCACGTGAACGTCTATTCACCGCCCGTGGCAAAGCAGCCCAGCGACATCGTGAACCACGTGTATGTTTCGCCGAACGGGTCGGATGGCGTAACCTACGACAAGGACCAGATCACCCTGTACAACGTCACGTCCGACGTGCGCGTCGAGCTTGTATACGAGATCATGCCCGCCTACATCGAGGTTGAAGCAGGCGAAGGCGGATCGTGGGGATGGATTCCTGGCGACGGCGCAGTGGTCGTCGACGCGAACAATCCCAGCAGGGTGGCTCCTGCAAAGGTGCGCGCCAAGGCCGCATCTGCCAACTCGGGGCGCCTTGTGGACCAGATCCAGTACGGCAACCTCGACTTGACCAAAGAACATGCCTATGCAAGGCTCGTCATTTACGAGCAGGCCGGGTACGAGCTTGGCAACGTGCTCATCAACGGCAACAGGGTGAACAACCTGCTCAAGAGCCGCACGGACGACCAAGGCCGCACGTATTACACGCTGGTGGTCTTCCTGGGCGAGGCCGGTTCGGCCGATGCGAGCATTGGCGCCGTTCCCGAAGAGCCCGACAACCCCGACAACATCTTCTACACCAGTTCCAACCGCACCAGGGTGTCGATGACGTTCAATCCGTCGATAATCCCGGCTCCAACGTTCAACACCATCACCACCGCCGTCACCAGCTTCGGCGGTGGCACCGTCACTCCTACCCGCAACGTCGAGGAAGGCGGCACGGCCGTCATCGAGTTCTTCCCCGACGCGGGGTACAAGGTGGAAAACGTCTGGCTGGACGACGTCCTGCTCGACAACTACAGCGCTGAGCTCTCTTCCGACCGGTTGAAGGTCACGCTGCAGAACGTCCGCACGAGCCACCACGTGCTGGTTTCGTTCACGCCTGGCGACCAGCAGAATGGCGACAAGGCGCGCTACAACATAACCGCCACTGCCGGCGTTGGCGGCTCCATCACCCCTGCCGGCACGTTCCCCGTGTATGGCGGCACCACGCAGCAGTTCGTGCTGGCTCCCGGCACTGGATACCAGGTCAGCCAGATTCGAATCGACGGCGCCGTCATGAGCGACAACGACAGCGACGTGTCCCTTAACGGCAACACCTTGGAGATAAGGAACGTCCAGAAGGACAGGAGCGTTTCCGTCACTTTCCGCAAGGCGGGCGATGCGGGGGCTGCCACGTACGTGGTTAACGCCAACAAGACCGGCAAAGGCACCATTTCTCCTTCCGAGGCCGTAATCGTCGGCGCGGGCGGCGACGTCAACTACACGATCATTCCCGAGCAGGGATGGTATGTGCAGGACGTTCGCGCGTATTACGCCAACACCGGTTCGACCAACGGCATCAGCCTCTACAGCCTTTACGACAAGACGACATTCACGTTCAAGCTTTCCGACGTGCGCGAAGACGCCACAGTCACGGCCGTGTTCGCCGAAGGCGACGAGAACGGCAAGATTCCTGGGACCGTCGACCCGGACGTGCCGGGTTCTGGCGACCCGGTGCCTACGCCTCCTGCCGAGGGGGACAAGATCGAGATCGACCCGCCTTCGATCAATCCCGACACGACCCCTGGCGCGGTCGTCACTCCTTCTCCCGACGAGCTTGAGATTATCAAGGAGCCTGGCACCAACCACGGCGCAAGCGACCTGACGTTCACCGTCACGGTCATGGACGGCTACGAGCTGAATTCGCCCGTCAGGGGCAACGGCATCATCGTTCGCAACGACGAAGAGGGCGACATTTCTGACAAGGTCACCATGAACCAGGTCGGCGACGGCGTTTGGACGGTCACTGTTCCGAAGGGCAGTGTCACGCCCAGTCTGAAGATGGAAGTGAACACGCATCCGAAGCAGCCCTCCACCGAGAATGTCGACCTGAAGAAGGTCTCGCTTTCGGTGGCCGGTGACGGTTACATAACGCCCGGCATGCTGAAGGTCGGAGACAAGACCGGCACCGTGCAGGTCGAAAACGGCAAGAACCAGACGTTCAACTTCCTGGCGGCCGACGGCTGGAAGCTCCACACGGTTTACCTGAACGGCAAGCCCACCACGGTTTCCGGGAACGTGCTGACATTGCATGGCATCCAGCAGGACACCACCATCGAGGCCGTGTTCTCGAAGCTCGGCCCGGACGAGCCGCAGCCCCCAAAGCCCAAGACGTGGAACGTCACGATACTGCAGGGCAACAACGGCGAGGTTTCGCCTTCGGGCACGGTTGCCGTGATCGACGGAAGCAGCTTGACGATTTCCGCCGAGCCCAAGCCGGGATACAAGGCAGTGGCCAAGGTCGACGGCGCCGATGTGCCCGTGCTTGGCAACTCCATCGAACTGGCCAAGGTGTCCAAGAACACCACGGTTAACATCGACTTCGAACAAATAGTGCAGACGCAGTACCGTACGCTTTCCATCACGTCCACCGGCCCTGGAACGACGTCGCCGGCTGGAACTTCGCTGGTGGTCGACGGCAAGCAGCAGACGGTGACGCTGATTCCCGACGAGGGGAAGAAGGTCAAGTCGGTCATCGTGAACGGCGTTTCGATGATTGGCGAAGTCGATGCGGCCCATATGTCGCTCAATCTTGGGGCGATTACATCCAACACCACGGTGAGCGTGGAATTCTGCGACGTGACAGACCTCCGTCCGACCGATCCGGGCTACAACCTGCCGCCCAGCGGGCAGACGACCGTCTATTACAACGTGACTACCTCCTCGCCTAACGGCGGCGGCATAGTGCTTCCGGCGTCGGCCAAGGTTGCCAGGGGCGGCGGCGTCGAGCTTACTATGATGCCAAACAACGGCTACGAGCTCGAGAGCGTGACCGTGAACGGGGCCGACCGCACCAGCCGCGTCGACGCGGCCGGCACTTTGAGCCTGACCAACATAACCGCAGACACCGCCGTGTCTGCCAAGTTCAAGAAGACGCAGACTTCCGACCTGGAAGACTTCTATACGGTGTTCGTGAGCTGCGGCGAAGGCGGCTCGGTCTCGCCTGCAGGCGCATTGACCGTTGCTGCAGGCGGAAGCCAGACCATCACCATAATGCCCGACCCGGGGTACAAGATCCGCGACATAACCGTGGACAACGTGTCCAGCGGGAAGGGATTCGCTGGCTCGGCCTACACGCTGTTCAACGTGACGAAGGACCAGAACGTGGTCGTTTCGTTCGAAAAGGGGTCGGGTGGTTCCAGCGTGCTGACCCATGACGTCATCGCGACGTCCACCGTCAACGGCCGCGTTTCACCTGAGGGCACCACCAAGGTGGCCGACGGCAAGAACGCGAGCTTCACCTTCGTGCCCAATGCCGGATACAAGCTGTCGTACGTGACCGTGGACGGCGTCGACGTTCCGGCGCAGTACATCGTGAACAACCAGTACGTGTTCACCGACGTGCGAGAGAACCATTCGCTGCACGCAGTGTTTGCGGATGAAGGCCAAAGCGCGGAGGAGTACGTGACTGTGTCTGTGGACCGTGCTCTGAACGGTACCGTTTCGCCGTCGGGCAGCGTGCTGGTTCCCGTCAACGGCGATGCGGAATTCACGGTTACGCCGTTCTACGGTTACCAGGTTGACGACATCCTGATCGACGGCACCTCCATTGGCCGTTCGAACATCCTGTCGGGTGCTCTCATCAACAATGCCCAGGTTCAATACAGCAACGGGCATCTGAAGCTGCTTACCGTGAACAGGGACAAGAAGGTAACTGCCAGGTTCAGCAAGAAGCTGATCACGCCTGGCGACCCCGATTCGCCGACGTATGTGCCCATCACCGGCGACACCAACTCGAACCCGGCGAACAGCGGGGCTGGCGGAACCACGTCGATTGGCGACGGCGGATACATGGAAGAGCCAGGCGACGGTGCTTCGGACGCTGAGAAGTGGCCGCATATAACCATCACGCCCGACCCGGGCAGCATGATCGACAAGGTCGAAGTCACCTACGGCGACGGAAGCAAGACCGTGGTCACCGACGACGGCAAGTTCGAATACGACGGGGACGGCAACCTGGTGGATTCCTCGGGAACTCCCGTCACGGACGGCAGCGGCAACAACATCAAGTACCCCAATGTGGGAAGCCCGGCACGCCCGACATCGCCCACACCCACTTCCGAAGACATATTCAAGCAGGGTTATATCGAAGTCGATGGCGAGAAGGCGGCAGAGACCGGCGGCCTTGACGTGGATGTGACCTTCCGTCCGCAGACCGACCAGGAGAAGACCGACATCGAGAACGGCACGCTGATTCCCGCGACCTACTACGAGATCAACGCTACGTACTCG
>CAQLOA010000065.1 GCA_948829205.1 uncultured Eggerthellaceae bacterium | reverse complement strand
ATATGCTCCTGGTGGGCGTGGGGCTCTCGATGGATGCCTTCGCGGCATCCGTCTGCAAGGGCCTCAGGTCATCCCGCATCGATTGGCGACATGCCATCATCACCGCGTTGTCCTTCGGCGTGTTCCAAGCGGTCATGCCCATCATCGGATGGGCGCTGGGCGGCACGTTCGCACCCTATATAGAACCGGTGGACCACTGGATCGCATTCGTGCTGCTCGCGGGCGTGGGTGGCAAGATGCTCTGGGATGCGCTTCGCGGAGCGGGGGAGAGCTGCCCGGTCGATGCGGGGCGGTTCGACATCCGCGAGCTGATCATGCTCTCGATCGCCACCAGCATCGATGCGCTCGTGGTGGGCATCTCCTTCGCCATGTCGGGCATGGACATCTGGCTGCCTGCTTTGGTGATCGGGCTCACCACCTTCACGCTCTCGCTCGTGGGATTCTCAGTGGGGAACCGCTTCGGTGCGCGCTATGAGCGCACTGCCACCATCCTCGGTGGATGCGCACTCATCTTGCTGGGTGCGAAGATCCTGGTGGAGCACCTGCTGGGCTAGGCTGGCTCTTGTCCTAGAGGATCGGATAGGAGCCGAGCACCTTGACCTCGCGCAGCTTCAAGCGCAAGCATGCGAGCGCGGTCTGCGTGGCGAGGTCGGTATCCTTGCGGTGGAACTCCATGAAGAACATGTAGTCACCGAGCTGCTGCTTCAGTGGTCGGGACTGGATCATGGACAGGTTGATGTCGGCATAGGCGAACTCCGACAGGATCATGTTGAGCGTGCCTGCGCGGTCGGTGCCCATGAACAGCGCGAGGGTGGTCTTGTAGTCGTCCCCCGCCATGACCTGCGCGCTGCCCTGGCGCCCGATGAGCGCGAATGCGGTCTGGTTGCCCAGGTTGTCCTCGATGGAGGAATCCAGGACCTCGCAGCCGTAGAGCTCAGCGGCGAAGGGGTTGCCGATCCCTGCGATCGTTGCGTCCTCGCTGGCGAGTCGTGCGCTCTGCGCCGTGGAGGTGGTCATCAGCGTCTCGCGCCCGGGATAGCGCTCGTTGAGGTAGCGGCGGCACTGGGCGATCCCTTGCGGATGCGAGGCGATGGTCGTGACCTTGGCAGGATCTGCGCCGGGTGCGACCATGAAGCTGTGGTGTATGTCCAAGACCTTCTCCGCCAAGATGACCGAGGAGGAGCGGAACGCGAAGTTGTCGAGCGTGGAGGTCACGGGGCCTTCGAGCGAGTTCTCCTTCGCCACCACGCCGTAGGTGGTGCGCCCTCGGTCCACCGCATCGAACACCTCATCGAAGGTGGTGCATTCGAAGAGCTCCGCATCCGCGTGCCCGAGCTCGGTCGCGAAGAAGAGGGTCGCCTCATGCGAATAGGTGCCGAACGGTCCGAGGAATGCGATGGATATGCTGTCAGTGCTCATGGGGAACCCTTCTTGAGAGGCTTGAGAGGCGCGTATCCTGCATGATGATAGAGCATGACAGGATATTGTTACGTGCTCATTTCCGCGTAACATTTTGACACCGCTTGCCATGAACCGGAAGCTTTTTTGAGAAACACGCTTCCGTTATGCGCGCGAAGATCGCAGAATGTTCCCAGATCGTAAATCACGAGGGCACCTGGAGGGGGTGTGCACATGGAAGATCTGGCCAAGACGACAGATGTTTTCTCGGTCCTGGAGTCACGAGGAGTCACTCGCCGCAGCTTCATGAAGCTCTGTGCAGGCGTAGCAGCCGCAGCAGGGCTGTCGCAGATGGCGATCCCGCGCGTAGCCGAGGCCATCGAGAAGTCTGTCATCGGTGCCACATCCGGAGATCTCTATCCTGTCATCTGGATCGAGGGGGCGTCGTGCACGGGATGCACGGAATCGTTCGCTCAGATAGAGACGCCGGACGTGGCAACGGTCGTGCTGGACGTGATCTCTCTGAACTATTCGGAGACGCTGTCCGCAGCAGCTGGCTGGTCGGTCGAAGAGGCGAAGGCTCAGACCATCGAAGCCGGGAACTACATCCTGATCTATGAGGGCGCTGTGCTCAAGGGTTGGGGTGGCAATGCTCTTCGCGTGGCAGGAGAGGTGGGCACAGAGGCGCTCATCCACGCTGCCGAGAGCGCGAACGCGGTCGTGGCGGTCGGCTCATGCGCCGTCAACGGAGGCTGGTGCGCAGCCCATCCGAACCCGTCGAACGCCATGGGCGTGGAGCAGTTCCTCGCAGAGGAGGGCATCAAGACGCCGGTGGTGAACGTCCCTGGCTGCCCCGTCAACCCCGAGTGGGTCATGTCGGTGCTCGTGGATGTCGTCATCCTGCAGGATCCCGGTCTGCTCAAGCTCAACGACTTCGCCATGCCGGCGGGGCTGTTCAACCAGACCATCCACGACAACTGCGAGCGTCGCGGTCACTTCGAGAACGGCGAGTTCGTCTACGAGTTCGGAAGCGAAGAGGAAGCGAAGGGCTACTGCCTCTATCCTCTCGGCTGTCGTGGTCCGCAGACGCATTCCCCGTGCGGCGTGACGCTGTGGAACAACCGCCGCTCCTGGTGCGTGCAGGCCGGCAGCCCGTGCATCGGCTGCTGCGAGGCTAACCCGAACGACCCGGGCGACAACTGGGTGCAGGTCAACGCGCCGTTCTACAAGCGCTTCCGCGATCTGCGCGTGGGCGACTTCCACTTCCAGCCCGAGCCCGTCGCATGGGTGCTCACCGGCATCGTCGCCGCAGCGCTCGTCGTGCATGGCTTCGGCATGAAGAAGACCGGCCGCATGGATGGCGGTGCTGACTTCGAGCCCATCCGCAAGTGGGACAAGGAGCATCCCGACCAGTCCATCGGCGTCTACGCTGACCCGGTGAAGGGCGGCCCGGTGCTCGATCCGGCCATCTGCGAGGAGAACACCGAGCATCCGGTCGAGCCTGCTGATGTCGTCGTCGAAGATTACGAGAAAGAATAGGGGGTGAGCCATACATGACACGTTCTATCATCGATCCGATCACTCGCATCGAAGGACATCTCAGGGTTGAGATGGAGGTCGAGCAGGGAGTCGTGACCGACGCATGGGTCTCCGGCGGATGCTTCCGCGGAATGGAGCTCGTCGTTCAGAACCGCACTCCCCAGGATGCTGCCCAGATCGTGCAGCGCATCTGCGGCGTATGCCCGGTTTCCCACTCGCATGCGTCCGCTATCGCGGCCGAGAAGGCTTATGGAATCACCATTTCCAACAACGCCCGCCTCGTCCGCAACCTGATCGAGGGAGCGCAGTTCCTGCATTCCCACATCCTTTGGTTCTACAACCTTTGCGCGCTTGACTACGTCAACCCGCTGAACGCGCTCGACGCCAACGTGGCCGACTTGTACGACATCGCCGGCCAGTACTACACGACGAACGACGGGGAGGCCATCACCTCCACCAACACCGATTTCGTCGCCCTGAAGGAGCGTCTCGCGAAGTTCGCCGCCAACGGGCAGCTGTCCATCTTCTCGGGCAACTGGTTCGGCGCCGACGAGGGCAAGGCCTACAAGCTCACTCCCGAGCTCGACCTCGTGTGCACCGCGCACTACCTCGAGGCGCTGAAGATGCAGGCCCGCGCCTCCGAGATTGCCGCGCTCATCGGCGGCAAGATGCCGCACGTCATGACCATCGTCCCCGGCGGCACCTCCTTCTACCCCACGGAGTCCAAGCTTGACGACCTGCTGGCCATGGCCAAGGAGATCAACCAGTGGGTGAAGACCACCATGATCCCGGACACGCTGGTCATCGCGCAGCACTACGGCGACGTGGCCAAGTTCGGCAAGGGCGTCGGCCGCTACATCGCCTGGGGCGTCTTCGAAGGTCCCGACTGGCCCTACGGCCGCGATTACACCGAGCAGATGATCAACCGCTATCTGCCGATGGGCGTCCTCGACGAGAAGCTCAACGTCTCCAACGTCCAGGAGAACCTGATCACGGAATACGTCGGCCATTCCTGGTACAAGGGAACCGGCACCTACGAGTCCCCGTACTTCGTCACCGAGCCCGACTTCACCGAGTACGACGTCGACGACCGCTACAGCTGGGTCAAGGCCCCTGCATACGACGGGCTGCCCATGGAGGCCGGCGGACTTTCCCGCGTGCTGGCCGCCTACAAGCGCGGCAACGAGTTCATCGTCGACCACGTAGACGACATGCTCGTCAAGCTTGGCGCCAAACCCGGCCAGGTCGGCGTCCTGCAGAACACGCTCGGCCGCACCGCCGCCCGCCAGATCGAGACCCTCTACATCTCCGAGCTCATGATCATGTGGACCGAGGAGCTCATGGAGGCGATCAAGCACGGCGAGTCCACCTACTTCGAGGAGGCCCCCACCACCACCGGCGCGGGCACTGGGTTCTGGGAGGCACCGCGAGGCGCCCTCTACCATTCCGAGAAGGTCACCAACAACAGCATCGACGGCTACCAGATCATCATCCCGTCCACATGGAACCTTGCGCCGATCAACGAGAACGGCGAGCATGGCCCCATGGAGGCCGCCCTTATCGGCGACCCGGTCGAGGACATCGAGATGCCGATCAATGCGCTGCGCACCGTTCACAGCTTCGATCCCTGCACGGCCTGCGCCGTCCACATCACCGAGCCGAAGACGGGCAAGACGTTCAAGACCGTCACCAGCCCTTGGGGGGTGAAGTAAAATGGCGCATCTCGCACACTACAAAGAGGCGCATCCCCTGGTGTTCGTCGTGACCCACTGGATCAACCTCGTCTGCATGATTTTCTTGATCCTCACCGGATTCGTCATCCACTATCCGTTCATTGCGGGAATCATGGGAATCTGCCGCGGCGTCCACGTGTTCTGCGGCATCATCATCTTCTTCAACTGCATCTTCCGCGTCATAGCCGCCTTCTTCGTGAAGTCCGCCCCCACGGGCGGCACCCGTCAGGTCGACGGCGACTACAAGACCTGGCTTCCGCAGAAGGACAACAAGCACCAGCTGGGCGCTTGGATCAAGTACTACCTGTTCATGAAGAAGGACCATCCGCTGTCCGCGAAGCTCGGCGTTCCGCAGAAGCTCAGCTACCTGCTGATCCCGATCCTCATCGTCCTCATGGCGTGGACGGGACTGTGCCTGTGGGCGCCCACGATGAACTGGCCTCTCATGGCTTGGGCGACCGGGCTCGTCGGAGGGGCGATGTCCATGCGCATCATCCACTACTACGGCATGTTCGTGTTCATCATCTTCATGTTCATCCACATCTATCTCGCCAACGTGGAGGGTCTGGCCCCCACGAAGCTGATGTTCTTCCGCAAGGAGCATGGCGGCCTGGTGTACGATCCCGGCAACCACTCGGCCGCCGCTTTTCTTTCGTATTTCGTCCTATCAGACGAAGTATCGCCAGACGCTGCGCGACACCCCAGCGGTTCCACTTCGCCCTCCAAGCCCTCGTTGTGTACCGGAGTACGCTTCCTCGGCCTTTCGCGCGAATTGGAACTACTGTAGGTGCCGCTCGCGCACTTTCCAATTTTGCATTTAGCTAAACAATCATAATAAAAGAAGCTAAAACCTGAGTGTTATCAAACTCAAGATTACTTGCTGAGCACTTCCAATGCTGCGATCTTGGCGCAGCACACGAAGACGTCGAGCGCTTCGGAAAGCTCGTCGAGCGCGGGCATCGTGGGCGCGATGCGGATGTTGCTGTCGGTGGGGTCGTTGCCGTAGGGCCACGTGGCTCCGGCCGATGTCAGCACCACGCCGGCTTCCTTGGCAAGCTGCACGGTGCGCTTGGCTGTGCCTTCCAATCCGTCGAAAGACACGAAGTATCCTCCGCGGGGTTTCGTCCACGACGCGATGCCGGCCTCGGCGAGGCCCTCGTCCAGCTTTCTCCATACCAGCTCGAACTTCGGCCTGATTATGTCGGCCGTGGCGCAGCTGGTTGAGCTTGTCGCCTCCGATCATCTGCGCCCCCAGCAGCTTCCTTGCCTCCGCGACGTTCGCGGCCGAACCCGCGAGCGCGCAGATGCCTGCGCCGGGGAAGGTGACCTTCGACGTCGACGCGAACTTGAGGAACCTGTCCGGGTTGCCCGCCTCGACGCAGGCGATTCCGATGTCCAGCAGGTGGTCCTGGTTCTCGTATCCCATATAAAGATGGTGAACGCAGTAGGCGTTGTCCCAGAAGATGCGGAAGTCTTCGGCGGCGCAGTCCATGTGTGCCAGCCTTCTGACGACGTCGTCGGAATAGGTGACCCCCGACGGGTTCGAGTACTTCGGCACGCACCAGATGCCCTTGACGCAAGGGTCTGAGCCGACGATGCGCTCGACCTCGTCCATGTCCGGGCCGTCGTCGAGCATTGGAACGGCGATCATGCCTATGCCGAACTGCTCGAGGATCGCGAAGTGCCTGTCATAGCCTGGAACTGGGCAGACGAACTTCACCGACTCGCATTCGGCCCAAGGCTTCGAGCCCAGGCAGCCGAAGTCGAGGCATCGGGCGATGGCGTCGTGCATGGCCGTCAGCGACGAGTTCCCAAGCACGACGACGTTCTCCGGGTCCTCGTCGAGCATCGTGGCCATCAGGCGCTTGGCTTCGGGGATTCCGTCGATGACCCCGTAGTTGCGGCAATCCGTCCCGTCCTCCGAGAAGCAGTCCTCCGCGCATGCGAGAACCCCAAGCATCGGGGTGGACAGGTCAAGCTGCCTTGCGGAGGGCTTGCCTCGGGCCATGTTCAGCGAAAGGCCCTTCGCCTTGAACGACCGGTAGGCGTCGAGCTGTGCCTTCAGCTCCTGTTCGCGTTGGGCGGCGTCCATGTCCTTGTACATATATATACCTTTCAGTCGAGGGACGTCTGCGCTTTTTGGTGCGCTTTTGCGCTTTTGGGACGGTCCTAAAGGCGCAAAAGCGCAGACGTCCGGAGAGCATCGCCGGTTCGCGCTTGCGCTCCCCGAGCAAGCATGGCAAAACTCGGACACGTTGGCAAGGGGCTGGTCGCAATGCGGCATGTCCGCATCGCAAAACTCCCAATCGAAGGCCTGTCACCTAAACGTCAGGCACGTTTCGGCGCCACTACAGCACGATTAAGTATAATCCCCAAGGTCGTTACAAAAAGGGGAGGAAATTCATCATGGTAGAAGGCGATTTCTGGGTATTGTTCGCCATGCTTCTGTACTTTATCGTGGTGCTCACGATAGGGTTCGTATATGCAAAGAGGTCGAACTCGTCGACGTCCGAGTACTTCCTCGGAGGCCGCCGCGTAGGTCCTTGGCTCACGGCGCTTTCGGCGGAGGCGTCCGACATGTCCGGCTACCTCCTGATGGGCCTTCCCGGCCTAGCCTACTGGACCGGAGCATCCGATGCCGGATGGACCGCTGTAGGCCTAGCCATAGGAACGTACCTCAACTGGAAGCTCGTTGCGCGCAGGCTGCGCATGTACTCCGTGAAGGCCGGCGACGCAATCACGTTGCCAGGGTTCTACTCCAAGCGCTTCCACGACGACAAGAACGTGCTGTCCACCGTCGCCGCCCTTATCATCCTGGTGTTCTTCTGCGTGTACGTGGGAAGCTGCTTCGTCACCTGCGGCAAGCTGTTCAACACCCTGTTCGGGCTGGACTACCTCACCATGATGTGCCTGGGCGCCATCATCGTGTTCCTCTACAC
>CAQLOA010000064.1:7235-7614 GCA_948829205.1 uncultured Eggerthellaceae bacterium | reverse complement strand
GTGTTGTACCGATGGTTCGACCTGGCCTCGCAAATCGGGTTGAGGTACAGAACCTCCACCCCGAGAGACGCCAGGTAGTCGAGCTTTTCCCGGATGCCGGCGAGCGTTCCTCCAAAGAAGTCGACCGGGTCGTACGGCTCGCCCCAGTCCGGAGGCTCGTTCCAGTCCTCATGAATGCGCACCGGCCATCCGCGGCCTAGGTGCGAGTCGACGCCCTCGCGGCGAATGCCCTTGCTTCCGCGTGCGAACCTGTCGGGAAACACCTGGTACATGACGCTTCCCGTGTACCATTCAGGCACCGAGAACCCAGGGTCGTAGACCGTCAATTGGAACGCGGAGGTGAGATTCCCACAAACTGGAAGTCTAGGTGGTTATGGAA
>CAQLOA010000064.1:0-7225 GCA_948829205.1 uncultured Eggerthellaceae bacterium | reverse complement strand
GCCCCCCGACACACGCCAGCACATCCCGCCGTGGAAGTTTCATCCGAACGAGCGCCATAGACGATAGCGCCCGCATCCGTGTTCACGGCGAACCGGTAGAACAGCACGCGTGGATCGCCGGACGTGTCGACGCTTGCCCGATAGCCCTCCTCGCATGGCTCCATCGGCACGACGCTCACGCGTTCCTCGTCGTCCACCATCAGGAACGCCTCAACCACATGCTCGCGCGCCTCGGGCCCGACGCGCAGCGTCAACGCGACCTCCGTGCCGGAGGGAACGGCCCCCGAAGGCGAACGGTCGGATCGCCGCACGGGGTCGTGCGAGAACGCTCGCGTCAGATAGGCAAGGTCGGCCAAAAGCGGTTACGCCTCGATGCCTTGCTCGGGAACGTCCTCGAAATCGCCCACGGGCTCGAGGTGCCAGATGGCGTCGTTGTATTCCGCGATGGTCCTGTCGGAACTGAAGTAGCCCGACTTCGCCGTGTTAAGAACCGCACGCCGCAGCCACTCGTCACGGTCGCCATACACGCGCTGGGCCTCCCAGAAGGCCTTGTCGTAGGCGTCGAAGTCATGCAGCACGAAGTAGGCGTCGCCGCCCGGCTGCACCAGAGAGTGATACAGGTCGTCGAACCTGCCGCCGTCGGAAGTCGGCAGGCTTCCGTCGACCAGGTGCCCAAGCGCCTTCTCTAGCCTGGCGTCGGCGCGCATGACGGCCTGCGGATCGTACGAACCCTCTTCACGCATGCGGTCCAGCTCTTCCACGCGTGCGCCGAAGATGAACATGTTCTCGGGGCCCACCTGTTCGGACATCTCGATGTTCGCGCCGTCCATGGTGCCTATGGTCAGCGCACCGTTCATCATGAACTTCATGTTGCCCGTGCCCGAGGCCTCCAAACCTGCGGTGGATATCTGTTCGGAAAGGTCCGTGGCCGGAATGAGATGTTGCGCCGTGCTGACGTCGTAGTTCGGCACGAACACGACCGAGATGACGCCGCGCGTGCGCTCGTCGGCAGCGACAAGCTGCGAGATGGAGTTGATCAGGCGGATTATTTCCTTGGCACGCCTGTAGCCAGGGGCCGCCTTCGCCGCGAAGACGAACGTGGTCTTCGGCATCCCCTGTATGCGGCCTTCCAGAATGCCGTCGTAGATGCTAAGGATGTGCAAGGCCTTGAGAAGCTGGCGTTTGTATTCGTGCAGCCTCTTCGCCTGCACGTCCACGAACGAGTCCGGGTCGACGGAGAGCCCATGCGTGCGCTCGAGCCACTCGGAGAAGCGCTGCTTGTTCCCGAGCTTCACTTCGGCGAACCGCTGCCTGAAAGCCGGATCGTCGGCATAGGGCACAAGCTCCTGAAGCTTCGTCCAGTCCTTCATGAACCCGCCGCCGATGGTGTCGTTCACCAGCGCGTCCAGCGCCGGGTTCGCCACCGCAAGCCATCGGCGCTGCGTTATGCCGTTCGTTATCCCCAGGAAGCGCTCGGGGCTGTTGGTGTAGAAGTCGCGGAACAGCTGCGTCTTCAGCAGCCTTCCGTGAAGCTGAGAAACGCCGTTCACGTGCCCGCTCATCAGCACGCACAGGTTCGCCATGCGCACCTGCCCGTCGCAGATCACCGCCATCCTCGAGATGCGGTCCGAGTCGCCGGGATGCAGCTGCCAGATACGGTCCCGCAGGCGCGCGTCGATGGTCTCGATGATGCGGTAGATGCGTGGCAGAAGCTTCTGCATCAGGCTTGCCGGCCACTTCTCCAACGCCTCGGGCATGATCGTGTGATTCGTGTAGTTGAACGTGCGTTCGGCGATGTCGACGGCCTCTTCCCACGAGAACCCCTCGTTGTCTATGAGGATGCGGATGAGCTCGGGGATGGCAAGCGTCGGATGGGTGTCGTTGATCTGCACGGCGATCTTGTCAGGAAGGGTGCGAAGGTCGCCGTTGCGGCGCTTGTGCGAGTCGACCACCTGCTGCATGGTGGCCGAGATCAGGAAGTACTGCTGGCGAAGGCGCAACTCCTTGCCCTGCGGATGGCTGTCCTCGGGGTAAAGCACCTTGGAAATGGACTCCGCCAGCTCTCGGTCGGCCGCCGCATTGGTGTAGTCGCCGCGGTTGAACTCGACCAGGTCGAGCTGCTTCGGAGCCACGGCCGCCCAAAGGCGCAGCGTTCCTATGTATGGCGAATGGAAGCCCACCACGGGCATGTCGTACGGCTTCGCCAACACCGACTGGTAGTCGTGGTATTCGACGCACAGGTTGCCGTCGCTTCCCCACCTCTCTTCCACGGTGCCCCCGAAACGCACCTCGAAGGTGCGGTCGCTCCGTTCGGTCTCCCACACGTCGCCGTCAAGCATCCACGTGTCGGGAACCTCCACTTGCTGCCCGTCGATGATTTCCTGGCGGAAGAAGCCGTGTTCGTAGCGGATGCCGTATCCCATGGCGGGAAGGCCCATCGTGGCAAGGCTGTCCAGAAAGCATGACGCCAACCTGCCCAGTCCGCCGTTGCCCAACGCAGGGTCGCTTTCGCATTCCTCGATCTCATCCAGGGAATAGCCAAGCCCGGCCAGCGCTTCCTTGTAGACGTCGCGCTTTCCTATGTTTATTAGGTTGTTCGTCAGCAACCTTCCCACCAGGAACTCTGCCGACAGGTAGATGAGACACTTGGCTCCCGTGCGCTGCGTGGACGTGCGGCCCGATATCCAGGCATCCAACACGTCGTCGCGAACGCAGCGGCTCACGGATTCGTAAACCTGCGTGGGCGTGGCCTCCTCGATGGGAATGGCGAACCGGCGACGCACCTCGTCGATTATGTTGTTGCGCACTGATTCGATGCTTTCGAGCGCGCTTGCGTTCTGCATCGTTTCGTTGTTTGGGTTCATTGCTGGGTTTCCTGTCGTGTTGTCCGGCATGGGTGCCTTCGGCGCATGAGCCTCGCGAAGGCGTTGGTAGCTGAGAGTTCGATAGTTCGAATCATTCTATCTTCATGCGAACAAGCGTACAAGAAGCACAACAAGACCACACAGCCCAGACCACAGGCAAGCCTCGCAACGGGAGACAGAGAAGCGCTGCCTGTGACACGCGCGGCCAGTCGGTCAAGCAGTCAAGCCATGCGGGGACGACGCCTATGTGCTTCTGGTCGTTCATCCCCGATTGCGCATAACTTTTGCCGTGCGTGCACGAAACGAAGACGATTCTGGCAAAAAATCGCTCGTTTCAGTCAAAAAGACGATCACTTCCGCCGCGTTTGAGAGCGCCCAAAGTCTAGGGCTTGCATAGCTCCCAAAGAAAGCCCAGTTCAGGAGCCTACACCATGAAATTGCCTATTTTCAACCCTGCAAAAAAACCATAGGCGTGGACTGAAACGGGCGATTTTTTGCCAAAATCCACTAGTTTTCGTGCACGAGCGCCAGAAATGAACAAGTTGCACTCCTGCACCGACCGATGGCTGTATTCAAGCCTGCATCATGTTGTCAAAACGGCAGGGGCCAAGATGCCCGTCATCTAGCACGCACGCGCATGCCTATCGGCGGCTTGCTTTCCACGATTCCGCCAGGGGCTCCCGGCTTGGGCGGGAATCGGAAGCCGCATTCCTCGCAGACGCGAGCATCTTTGTCGTTCTGCATGCGACATATTGGACACAGCCCCATAGCAATCTTGGGCTTGCACTTGCCGCAGCATTTACACGGGTAGCACAAAGCGCCCCTCCTTTTCAAAGCGAGACCATTATGGAGGCAATGTCACACCCTCCGTCATGGACGGCAACCCAAACGAGCACCGGAAGCGCGTCAAAAGCGAACGTCCCCCGACACGGGCTCCCCGACACAGTCTGACACGCCTGCAAACATTGGCGGCCGGCACGGGCAGTCGAGCGATTCCGCAGAACAAGAAAACCGTGGGGAAAAACATCCCACGGTTTTCGCGGTTCGAAGCCAAGCGAGACGCCTGCGACCGGTAGCTAGCACATGTCAGACATGCACTTCGTTGGTCTCGTTAGCCACTCTGCTTTCCAGCCACAGGCTTCGCGGCCTCGCCTACTCAGATGCCGGATTGGCCGAAACGTGCTTCTTGTACAGCATGCGGAATGCTATGCATATCAGGGCGGCAACCACGCTTATTCCGCCCATGAACATGGCAGCCGCGCTGTAGCCAGCGGCGTCCAAGATCATGCCGACCACCGTCGGGATCAGCAGCGTGCCCGCGTTCTGCCCCAGCACCACCATACCGGTGGCAGCACCGATGGTTCCCGGCGAGCGCGCCGCCATGGGAGCCACCGCAAAGAACGCAGTCGGCGCAGCGCCCAGGAAGCAGCCCACGAAGAACCCGACCACGCACATCATCTCGGGCGACAGGTCGAGATTGAACCACGCGAACAAAGCAACCGCGCACAGCACGATGTTGACCAGCAGTACCATGCCCTTGTCGCGCACCTTCGCAAACAGGAAGCCCATGATGACCGCGCCCACCAGCAGGCCGAACGAAGCGATGGTGGCCGTCATGTTCGCCATGCTCTCGGCCTCGCCCAGCTCCAGGTTCAGGTACGTGATGGTGAACGCGTTGAACGCATCGGTCGCACCGCCCACCAGGAAGAACATCACAGCGGCCAGCACCGGCAGCGGCGCCAAATAGCCCCACAGCACGCCGTGGCTCTTGTCGGCATCGGTGGCCGGCGGCATGTCCATCGCGTCCTTGCGCTCGCCGTCAGGCGGCATGCATACGAAGATGGCCACCAGCAGGAATGCCAGAATCGCACCCACCAGGCCGAAGATCCACATGCCCGACCAGTCGCTGGACTCCATGATGGGAGTGGCCGACATCGTGCAGATCATCATGCCCACGCCCACGTTGGCGCCCCACACGCCGTTCGCCAGGCCGCGCTTCTTGGGCTCGTACCATGCAGCGATCACGCCCGGTCCGGCAGTCATCGTGGCGCCGTAGCCCAAGCCCTCCAGCACGCGCGTGACAAGCAGCCCCGCGTCGCTCGTCCAAAACAGCCCGACCACGTTGCCCACAATAGTCAGCGCAAGCGCGACGCTTACCACCTTGCGTGCGCCCAACCGGTCGATCAGCGTGCCTCCCACAAGCCCCATCACCACGGCGGCGATGGAGAACATCGTCATCAACAGGCCCTGCGTGGTGTACGAGATTCCCAGCACCTCCATCATGCTAGGCGCGGCCGGAGGCACCTTGCCGTACTCGAAGCTCACCAGGATGCTGGCGATGATGATCGCCCAAACCGGCACCCACGGCATTATTTTCTTGACTTTGCTCATGTTCGCGCCCTCTCTCACTTGAGGCTGTAAAGAGTCTGCTTGGTCTTGCCCTTCAGCTTCTCGACGAGCTCGTCTATGGGTCCGTACTCTATGCATTGCGCCTGGCAATGGTGCACGCATGTCGGAAGCTTACCCTGGGCCGTGCGCTTTGCACACAAGTCGCACTGGTCGGTCGGTGCAGGCATGTACGTATACTGCCACTTCTCGGGAGCGTATTCCCAGGGACCGACTTCCGTCAGCTTGATTCCCCACTGGTCAGTCGGAAGGGAATGCTCCATCTGGCATGCCACCTCGCAAGTATGGCACCCCGTGCACCAATCGTAGTCAATAAGCAATCCGTATTCAGCCACGGCTATTCCCCTTCCTCTACCTTGTAGATCTTGCAAAGCAGCGTCTTGTAGTTGGCGCCGAAGCCCGATTTGCCGCACTTGTATTCTATGAGGTTCCCGACGTCCAAGTCCCACATGCCGTACAGGCCTTCGTCGAGCTCTGCCGGCGCCTCGGGAAGCCACCAAGCGTGGTCGGTGGCGCACACGCGCTCCTCCACCACGGGCGTCTCAACGATGCGGCGCTTGCAGCGGCCACGCTGGTTTTCGACCCATACCCAGTCGCCATGCTTGACTCCGTAATCTCGGCATGTCTTCGGGTTCACTTGGATGATGGGGTCGGGATGCAGCGCTCGCAAGTGCGGGATCTGCCTGTGCTCGGAGTGGAACATCGACCAGATACGCGCGCCGGTCGTCAACACCAGCGGGTACTCGTCCAGAAGCTCGGGCGTGGACACAGGCCCTGGCGAGGGCTCCTCGAAGTAGGGCAGCGGGTCGAGGTCGCACGTGTTGTAGAAGTTCGACCACAGCTCGATGCGGCCCGTGGGAGTTCCGAAACCGACCTGGCCGTCGCTGCGGAGCAGGCCCTTTTCGTGCTGGTGGTATTCGAACGGCATGTAGGCCGGTGCTATCTTCTGCATTTCCTCGAAGTCGTAACCCGTCTCCTCGAGAATGCTGGAGAACATGTCCTCCACCGTCTCCCACGGCCACGCCTCGGGGGCGATGCGCTTGCCCACCTCCAGGCAGATCTCCATGTCCGACTTGCTCTCGCCCAGCGGCTCGATGACCTTGTTGATGGTCTCGCCGCGCTGCATCCCGTCGCCAATGCGTATGCCATCGCGCTCGGGATAGGTGCAGGCAGGCAGGAAGATGTCGGCCAGCGCCATGGCTGTCGGCGTCATAAACAGGTCGACGTACACGATGAATTCCAGGTTGTTCTGTGCTTCCAGCGAACGCTTCGGGTCTACGCCGGTGCACACCAAGGGGTTAGTGGTCTGCATCCAGGCAGCGCGGAACTTGTACGGCTCGCCCGTTTCCAAGGTCTTGATGTACTCGTCGGTGACAGCCTCCTGGAATCCCATCTGGATGAGCGGATAGTCCTTCAGGCCGATAAGCTTGGCCTTCTGTTCGGGAGAAAGGAATTCCTCGCCCCAGCCGCCTGCGTAGTAAAGGATGGAGGGCGGCGGCACCATAGCACCCGGCTTGTCCATGTGGCCCGTGATCTCGAACAGCGAAAGCAGCGCCTGCGCGGTGGGAATGGTCTCCTTCGTCTGGTCGATGGCGACGCCCCACTGCAGGATGGCGTTCTTGGCCTTGGCGATGCTGCGCGCAGCACGCTCGATCTTGTCGCGTGGAATCCAAGTGACTTCCTCCACGTAGTCGAGCGGATATTCCTTGGCGCGCTCGGCAAGCTCTTCGAAGCCGTAGCACCACAGGTCGACGAACTCGTGATCGTAGAGGTCTTCCTCGATGATGAAGTTGATCATGCCCAGCGCGAGAGCGGCGTCGGTTCCAGGCCTTACCTGCAGGAACTGCTCGGACTTGGCACCCAGCCAGGTCAGGCGCGGGTCGATCACGATCAGTTTCGCGCCACGCTTCATAACGTCCACGACCCAATGCCCATAAAGGCCGTCCGAGTTGGAC
>CAQLOA010000063.1 GCA_948829205.1 uncultured Eggerthellaceae bacterium | reverse complement strand
TGCACGCCGGAGGTCTGGGTGCGCAGCAGCACGTCGGACTCGCCGCGCACCCGCGCCGCGTCGCCCGAGCGGTCGAGGACGTAGAAGGTGTCCTGCATCGAGCGGCTGGGGTGGTCGGCCGGGGCGTTCAGGGCCTCGAAGTTGTAGTAGTCGGTCTCGACCTCGGGGCCGGCGATGACCGAATAGCCAAGCCCTAGGAACACCTGCGATATCTCGTCGATCATGCCGTTGATGAGATGCCGCGTGCCTATCTGCTGCGAACGCCCTGGAAGGGTGACGTCCACGGCGGCGGCGTCGATGGAGGAGGCCAGCTCGGCTGCCGAAATGCGCGCCTTAGCCTCGTCGAGCGCCGACTCCACCCTCTCGCGGGCGGCGTTGACCGCCTTGCCCACCTGTGCGCGCTCCTCCTTGGGGACCTGCCCCATCGAACGCAGGTAGCCGGTGAGGCTTCCCGACTTGCCTACGACGGCGACCCTTATGGACTCGAGCTCGGCCGAGGTGGCCGCCTTGGATATGCTGGACAATGTTTCTTCCGCAAGCGCGGAAAGCTCGTCGACTAAAGACATCTACAGCCCTTCCCTAAATGTGCAGGCAACCATTATAGAACTATTGCCGCCAAGGCCGACAAACCTAGAATCCATGAATGCATGATTGGCGAAATCGAGCGACCCGAATGTCCACCCTGGGACGTCCGCGCAGCGTCAGGCTTTATTTCGTGAAGCGAAATTAAAGCTAAAGAAGCCTGTAAGTGACCGTGCGCTTGCCCCATTTGGCCGCGGTGGTTGCGTTCGGGTCTAGCTTGACGTGCACGGCCCGCGTGAGGTCGAGAGCGTTTCCGTACTTGGCGAAGCCGCCACCGTCGATGATGCGGGTGGTGATGGTGGTTCCTTTGTACGAGATCTGGATGGCGCGCTTGTTCCTGACAAGCGAACCGTAGCCTGGGGTTTCCACGGCAATAGCGACGCCTTCGGTGCCTTCCTCGTACTTCTCGCCGCTGGCGGTGTAATTGCCAGGAAGATAATACGCCGTGGCATAGCCGGAATTCCAGCTGTTGCTCAGGGGCGCGACCCAACCGCCTCCGCCAGAGTTGCCGCCACCGTCGGAATTTCCACCGCCGCCGGCTTCCTTTGCCGCCGCCCCCGCCGCCGAAGTTGCCGGTGGTGTTGTTGGCGGTGTCCTGCGTTGTCTGCGCGATTGCTGCAGCCTGAGCCTTCAGCTCGTTGAGCTTCTCGGTGTTAGCGGCCACTTCCTCGGAGACCTGGTCGACCACCTCCTGGGCCTCGTCGCGCTTTTGCTCAAGCTCGCCGAGCTTGGCCTCTTGCTCGTCCTTCTGCTTGGTCAGCTGGCCAGAGACCTCTTCGAGCTCGGCCTTCAGACGCTTCTGGTTCTCCACCTCGGCGGCCTGGCTGTCCATGATGGACGAAAGGTAGTCGACGCCCTTCGTGAACTGCGACCAGTCGGAGGAGCCGAACACCACGCCGAGCACGGCGGACAGGGCGTCGTTCTGGTAGTCATATTTCATGGCCTCACCAAGCGACTCTCGCCCGGCGAACATGGCGTCCTGTGCGGCAATCGTCTGTTCGGCCAGGTCGTCGACCTTGGTCTGCATCTCGGCAATCTCGGATTCCAGCTGGGTGCATTCCGACGAGATGCTGGAAAGTTTGCTTTGAGCCTCGGCCAGGGAGTACTTGGCCGTCTTGACGGCCTGCTGGGCGTCGCTGATGCTTAGCTCGTCAGGCGCAGCGCTTGCATTGCGCGGAAGCAATGCGATGCTGAAGAAGGACAGCGTCACCGCCATGAAGACGCTGATGCCCGCCCTTGCTATTCCGCAGCTTCTATTCAAACGCTCTCCAATGTCGGCCCTGCATTGCAACGCCTTCGATGTTGAAGGCGAACATACATACGAAATTCAATTATCGCCGAGAAAGTGCAATAAGGCAAGGTTGTGCAAGCATGCGCTACACAATCCCCACCGTTTGACGCAACGGGGATTCCGCTCTACATGCGTTGGAGCTCTTCGGCGTGGTGAAGCGACGACTCGGTTATGGAGCCCGAAAGCATGCGTGCTATCTCGCGCGTACGCTCGCTGCCGGACACCTCCTCTATGCTGGTGAACACCGCGTCCTCCCCGGATTGCTTGCTGGCAACGTAATGGACCGACGCCCTGGATGCGACCTGCGCAAGATGCGTCACCACGATGACCTGGTGCGTCTTTGAGAGCTCGCCGAGAACGTCGGCCAGCGCGAGGGCGGCAGCGCCTCCCACGCCAGCGTCTATCTCGTCGAAAACGAGCGTGGGAACCTCGTCGCGCGTGCCCATAGCCGCGTGCAAGGCCAGCATGACCCTGGAAAGCTCGCCTCCGGAGGCTATCCTCGACAGCGGGCGCGCCTGCATGCCCTGGCCGGGGCGGAACAAGAACGACACGGAGTCGGGGCCGCTTTCCGACCAGTCTTCGAACGGTGCCGTGTCGACCTGGACGACAAGGGCGGCTCCGGGCATGTCGAGCCTCGACATCGACTCCGACACGGCGAGCGCGAGTTCGGGCGCGGCCGCCGCACGCGCCTCGTGTAGGGCTTCGCCCGCCGACCGAAGACCGGACTCGGCCTGCGCGAGGGCCGCACGTGCCCGCTCCACGGCGGCGTCGGCGTCCTCGACCGCCTCGACGACCGCACGCGCCTCGTCGGCCACGGCGCATACGTCGCGCACTGTGGGTCCGTATGCCCTGAACAGCGACTGGTAGGCCGCCACCCTTTCCTGCATCTGCTCGAGGGACGACACGTCCAAATCGATGGCATCCCTGTAGCGGGACACGTCTCGGGCGACGTCCTCGACCACGTACACCGCCTCGCGCAAGGAGTCGGACATGGGGCCCAGCGACTCGTCTGCCTGGGCGCCGTCGCAAAGCAGCGCTATGGCGGCGTTGAGGGCGTCGAGCGCTCCGCCCTCCCCCGAAAGCGCGTCGTGCGACTCGGCCGCAGACCTGGCCAGCAGCTCGGCGTTCTCGGCCTTGCGCAGCGAGGAGACGAGCTCGTCGTAGTCTTCTTGCGAGGGGTTCAACGACTCGATCTGGCGCAGCTTGAACCTGGCGTCTTCCACGCGGGCGTCTGACGAAGCGACGCTTTCCATGACGTCGTCGAGGGCATGCCGGGCGGCCTTCGCCGCATCGAGCGCCTTCCTGTAGCCGTCAAGCAGCCCGCTTCGGTCGGAAGCGGCCCAGAGGTCGAGGTAGCGCCGCTGGGCGGCGGGCTTGGAGAGCAGCTGCTGGTCGTGCTGCGAGCAGAGCCCGACATAAGGCGACACAGCCTCGGACAGCTCGGCGACGCTGGCAAGCCTGCCGTTCATCCTAACGTGCGACCTGCCGTCGGCCGAGACGCGCCTGTCGACCACGAGCTCGGCGTCGGAGATGCCTTCCGAAGAGCCGCGCCCGCTGCCCTGGGAACCGGAAAGCCCGGGCTCGTCGGCGCCTTCGGGCGCATCGGCGCCGTCTTCGTCAGGCAGGGCGCAGGAGGGCAGGAACAGCCTTCCCTGCACCTCGGCCTCCTTCTCGCCCTGGCGGACCATGTCGTGGTCGGCGCGCTGCCCCATCAGAAGCCTGCACGATGCAAGCAGCGCGGTCTTGCCCGCGCCGGTCTCGCCGGTGATGACGGTCAGGCCCTCGGACGGACGCAGCGACGCCTCGCGGATGAGCGCCAGGTTCCTTACTTGTATCTCGTCGATCATGCCTAGATTCTAACGCTTGTAGCTGCTGCGTCGGCGGTTTCCGTACTTCGACCCCTTGCGCGCGGTGCTCTTCAGGTCGGCCAGCACGTCGTCCTCCGACGACCCCTCGTACTGCGACCGCAGCCTGACCACCTGGTCGCGTATGCGTGCCGCCTCCTCGAAGTCCATGTTGCTGGAGGCTGCGCGCATCTCGTCCTCCATGGACATGACCATGCGCATGACCTCGTCGCGCGAGAGCTGCGCGAGCTCCTTGTTGATCTGCTCGGCGTCGACCGACGCGGCCTCGTCGACTATCGAGTCCATGATGTCGTTGATCGCCTTGCGTATGGTCTGCGGCTCGATGCCGTGCTCGGCGTTGTACCTCTCCTGTATCTCGCGTCGGCGCCTCGTCTCGGTGATGGCGCGGTGCATCGAGTCGGTCTCGCGGTCGGCGTACATGATCACCTTGCCGGAAACGTTGCGCGCGGCGCGGCCGATGGTCTGTATTAGGGAGCGGTGGTTGCGCAGAAAGCCTTCCTTGTCCGCGTCGAGTATGGCGACCAGCGTGACCTCGGGAAGGTCGAGCCCCTCGCGCAGAAGGTTGATGCCGACCAAGGTGTCGAACGTGCCCTTGCGCAGCTCGCGAAGGATTTCCACCCTTTCCAGCGTGCCTATGTCGGAGTGCATGTACCTGGCCTTCAGGCCCTGGTCGAGCAGGTGCTCGGTCAGGTCTTCGGCCATCTTCTTCGTAAGCGTGGTTATCAGGGTGCGCTCGCCTGCGGCGGCGCGGTCCTTCACCTCGTCTATGATGTCGTCTATCTGCGAGAGCGACGGACGCACCTCCACGACGGGGTCGAGCAACCCCGTCGGGCGGATTATCTGCTCGACGAAGGCCTGACTGACCTTCTCCTCGTAGTCGCCGGGCGTGGCGGACACGTAGACGAACTGCGGGATGCGGTCCTCGAACTCGTCGAAACGCAAAGGGCGGTTGTCGAGCGCCGACGGGAGGCGGAACCCGTGCTCGGCCAGCGTGACCTTGCGCGACCGGTCGCCTTCGTGCATGCCGCGGATCTGCGGAACGCTGACGTGGCTTTCGTCGATGATGCAAAGGAAGTCGTCGGGGAAGTAGTCGATGAGGGTGTACGGGGGTTCGCCCGGGGCACGCCCGTCGAGATGGCGCGAGTAGTTCTCGATTCCCGAGCAGAAGCCCATGGTCTCGAGCATCTCGAGGTCGTAGTTGGTGCGCATCTCGAGGCGCTGCGCCTCGAGCAGCTTTCCTTCGTCGTTGAACTGCTGCAGGCGGTCGCGGAGTTCTTCGCGAATGGTGCCCAGCGCCCTGTTCATCTTCGGACGGGCCGTGACGTAGTGGGACGCGGGCCATACGGGCAGGGCGTTGTAGGTGTTCAGCACCTCGCCGGTGACGTTGTCTATCTCGGCGATCTCCTCGATTTCGTCGCCCCAGAAGTCGATGCGGAACGGGTTGTCCGCATAGGGCGGGAACACGTCGAGCGAGTCGCCGCGCACGCGGAAGGTGCCGCGCTTGAGCTCGTAGTCGTTTCGGTCGTACTGGATGTCTATGAGGCCGTATATGACCTCGTCGCGGTCGGCTGGCTTGGACTTGTCGAGGAACACCGCCATGCCGGCGTAGTCCTGCGGCGAACCGATGCCGTAGATGCAGCTCACGGATGCCACGACGATGACGTCGCGGCGCGAAAGCAGCGCCGACGTGGCCGCATGGCGCAGCTTCTCGACCTCTTCGTTGATGGACGCGTCCTTCTCGATGAAGGTGTCGGACGACGGCACGTACGCCTCGGGCTGGTAGTAGTCGTAGTACGACACGAAATAGACCACGGCGTTGTCGGGGAACATCTCCTTCAGCTCGGAGGCGAGCTGGGCCGCAAGCGTCTTGTTCGGCGCCATTATGAGCGTGGGCTTCTGCACGGCCTCGATAACCTTGGCCATCGTGAACGTCTTGCCTGACCCCGTGACGCCCAGAAGCGTCTGGTAGCGAAGCCCGTCTTCGACCCCCTTTGCCAGCTTCTCTATGGCCTGGGGCTGGTCGCCGGAGGGTTCGTATGGGGACACGACCTTAAGCGGGGTGTTGGCAAGCCGCTCGACGTCGACCTTGCCTTCCATCTCCATTCCCTCGATGTTGCGCAGATGTGTCGACAATGCATACCTCTCGCATAGAACTTTTGTTCGTTTTATGGCAATGTATCATACGCGACACACGCAATCAACAGGAACACGAAATCCCCACCGGCGGAAAGAGCGCAGACAAGCTGCACCCTTTCTGTCTTCTAAGCTGCAGGATTGACAATCGAGCGAGGGTTTCCGTGGCGTCGCGAATTACCGTGAAAGCCCGAGCATTGGCCTTCGCGCCATGGCGAGGGCATCGAAGGGAAAGGCAGGGCGCCACGGAAAGCCGCAGCGCCTGGCAATGCTTCGGCTGCTTTAAGCCGAAGTGTTCTTATATCCGTTCCACCAGCAAAGCACCTGGTTGTAGAGCTCTTCCTTGGTGGAGTCGTTGTTGAACACCACGTCAGCGGCCTCGACGCGGTCCGCGTCGGTTATCTGGCGGGCGATGCGCTGGCGCACGTCGTCCTCTTCCCAGCCGGAGGCCACGGCGCGCTCGATGCGCAGGTCGACCGGGGCAAGCACCGCCATCACGACGTCGGCGCCGTATGCCAGAGAGGTCTCGCGGTTGCGGAACACGGAGTACTCCACCACGACGGCCTCGGCGCCCTTGTCCTCAAGCTCCTTGATGGTGTCGGTGAACGACTCCTCGATGCGAGGCATGGTGATGCGGTTGAGCTTGCGGGTTTCGGCCGGCGTGGCGAACGCCTTCGCAGCAAGCCGGGAACGCACGACCTCGTCGTCCTCGTCGAAGATGTCGTCCCCGAAGGCCTCCCTGAGGTCGTCCTTCACGACCTCCCACTTGAGAATGTCGTGACCGACCTTGTCGAGGTCGATGAAGTCGAGGCCTTGTTCGACGAGCGCCTTGCTTGCCGTGGACTTGCCCGAACCCATTCCCCCGATAACGAAAATCTGCTTCATGGCGCATCAACTTCCTGCTTGTGTTGGAAGGAAACTCATTGCATCTTACAACAAAAGAGGCCCGCTGGAACCAGCGGGCCTCCTTTTGTCGGTGATGCAGGATCGCAAGAAGCCTAGGCTATTCGCCCTCGGCCTCCTCGAGCGCCTCGTCCTGAACCTTCGCGGAAGGCTCAGCAGTGGTGCCCTGCTCGGCGGTCTGGTTAGCATCGATCTCTTCCTGGAGCTTCTTCTCGTCAGTCATCTCGGACTCCTTCTCCGGCTCTGGTGCCAACTCCTCCTGAGCGGCATCGGATGCCTTCTCGTCGGCTTCTTCCATTGCCTTTACCTGGTCATCCGCTGACGGTTCTGCAACCGGCTCATCAGATGATGTCTCATTATTGCCCGCATTGCCCTGGGCTGCGTCGACATCGTCCTTCTTGTCACCGGCCTGATTGCTTTCTGCAAGGCTCTCGTCAACATCGATCTCGAAGCCGAGCTCTTCGGCAGCCGCCTTCATGGAAAGCGAGATGCGGCGGCGGTCGGTGTTGATGTCCATGACCTTGACCTTGACCTCGTCGCCCTGCTTGGCGACCTGGGCAGGGGTGTCGATGTGCTTGGGAGCCATCTCGGAGATGTGCACAAGACCTTCGACCGAGTCCTCGAGTTCGACGAAGGCGCCGAACGGCACGAGCTTGGTGACCTTGCCGTCGACTATGGTGCCCACCGGGTAGTTCTCGACGAGCTTGAGCCACGGATCTTCGGTGGTCTGCTTCAGGCCGAGCGAGATGCGCTCACGCTGCAGGTCGACGTCCAGGACCTCGACCTCGACCTCGTCGCCGACCTTGACGACCTCGGAGGGATGGTTGACGTGGTTCCAGGAAAGTTCGGAGATGTGCACCAGGCCGTCGATTCCGCCGAGGTCGACGAACGCGCCGAAGTCGACGATGCTGGAGACCTGGCCCTTCAGG
>CAQLOA010000062.1 GCA_948829205.1 uncultured Eggerthellaceae bacterium | reverse complement strand
GTCTTCCAGGGCGTCGACCACGTCCTTCATGCCCTCGATTTCGTACGGGTTGCGCCAGTCGCGTTCGAGCGACGGCTCGATGAAGTCCCTGGCCGCCTGGGGAGTGTCGATCCCCCGCGAAACCATAACCGACGCCACGAACCGAGGAAGCCCCAGCTCGCGAGCAATCAGAGCAGCCTGTTCTTTGGCATGCCTGTCGGGCATGCCTCCCCTGAGCTTGAATTGTGCGGACATATCTTGCCTTGTTTATGGACGTTTTCGCTTTTCTCGCCCATTTTCGCACAATAAGGAAACGATGTCAGCCGCACACGCCTACTACACAAGAATATGGAACTATAATCGTCAATCGCCAGGACCGGGCCATAGGCCAGGGGCCACGCCCATCCACCGGGCGCATGGCGGACCGATTCGAACGACCGGAAGGGACTCTCATGGGAAACTGCATAGTCGCACAGTCTGGAGGGCCGACCGCCGTCATCAACGCGTCGCTGGCCGGAGTGATAAGGGCGAACCAGCTCAACCCCACGTTCGGGAGGGTGCTGGGCGGCATACACGGCATAGAAGGGGTGCTGGCGGGCAAGCTGTACGACCTCACCGACGTTCCCGGGTCCGAGATAGAGATACTCAAGCAGACCCCATCGAGCGCGCTGGGCACCTGCCGCTACAAGCTGAGGCGCGGACAGGAGGAGGACTTCGTCAAGCTCGTGCGCGTCATGGACGAAAACGACGCCGACGTGATGTTCTACATAGGCGGCAACGACTCGATGGACACCGTGGACGCGCTCAGCGAATGGGCGTGCGCCCACGGCAGCGACAAGCGCTTCGTGGGCATTCCCAAGACGGTGGACAACGACCTTGTGCCCCCCGACCACTGCCCGGGATTCCCTTCCGCTGCGAAGCTGGCCAACATGGTGACGCACGCCACGAGGTTGGACTACGACGCCTACACGCGTCCCGAGGTCTTCGTGCTTGAGACCATGGGCCGCGACGCCGGATGGCTTGCTGCCAGCTGCTGCCTTTCGGGCGACGTCGACCTGCTGGTGCTACCCGAGGTGGACTTCGACCGCGACTGGTTCCTGCAGCAGGTGCAGCGCAAGATGGACGAGAAGGGCTCGTGTTACATAGTGGTCAGCGAAGGAGCCCACTACGAGGACGGCACCTACGTGAGCGCCGGCGACAGCGCCAACGACGGCTTCGCCCACGCGGTGCTGGGTGGCGCGGCCCTCACGCTGAAGCAGATGATCGTGGATGCCGGCGTGGCCCCGCGCGGCATCGTGCAGGACCTCTCCCGCGCGGCCCGCTCGTCGAACTTCGCGCAGGCGCGCATCGACGTGGCCGAGGCCTACGAGCTGGGAGTGTCGGCGCACATGCATGCGGCTGACCCCGACTTCACGGCCCAGGTGGTTGGCGTGAAGCGGGGAAGCGCCGCCGACGGGTCGTACAACGCCGAGTACTTCGCAGGGCCTGCGTCCGAGTTCGCCAACTTCGTGAAGAACTTCCCCGCCGAGTGGATCCGCAAGGACTACCAGGGCGTGACCGACGAGGCACTTGCCTACTTCGCGCCGCTCGTCGCCGGCGAGCCCGACATCATCTACGGCACTGACGGCCTCCCCAAGACCATCGTCCCCTACAACCTGCGGTAACGGCGTACAGTACGCCGCTAGACGACGCCTTCGTAGACGGGGCCGACGTCTATGGGGCACCTTCCGCGCGTGGCCTCGACGAGGCGCGCCTTCAGGCCTTCCGCTTCCTCGCCGAGCGCACGGAACGCAAGGTGCACGCACTCGGCGAAGTCGGTCGACGCCACGGTCACGCCGGGCCCTTCGGATGCACGCAACACCGCCTGGTACAGGTCGTAAGGCACGGAAAGCGACACGTCGCGGCATACCGACACCACGGCGACGTGCGCCGCGGCTATGGCCTCCTGGCACGCCTGGGTGTAGGCGCGCACCAGGCCGCCCGTGCCCAGCAACGTTCCCCCGAAATAGCGCGTGGTGACGCATATAACGTCGACAAGCTCGGCATGGGCAAGCGTCTCGTAGGTCGGAAGCCCGGAAGTCTGCGGAGGTTCGCCGTCGTCGGAATAACGCACGCGGCCGCCCCGCAGCACGTAGGCGTACACGTTGTGCCTTGCCTGCGCGTGCTCGGTGCGCACCGACTTCAAGAACGCGAGCGCGGCATCCTCGTCGTCGACATGGGCGAGCTGCGCGATGAACCGCGACTTCTTCTCGACGACCTCGGCGACGGACGTTCCCTCTATGGTCCTGTAGGAGCTCAATTGAAGAGGTCCTGGGCCTTCGTGATTCCGTCCTTCAGGAAACAGAGCACGCATTCGGACGCCCGCTGCACGCCCGACTCGAACAGCTCGGCCGCCTCTCCACGAGGCCTCGACAGCACGTAATCGGCCGCAGGCATGCGTCCGGGGGGATGCCCTATGCCCACCTTCACCTGGTAGAAGCTCTTCGAGCCGACCCTGTCGATTATGGAGCGCACGCCGTTCTGCCCGCCGTGCCCGCTGGAGAACTTGATACGCACCGAGCCTTCGGGCAGGTCCATGTCGTCGCGCACCACCACGAGGCGTTCCTTCGGAACGTCGTGCTTGCGCATGAGCTGCGACACGGGGACGCCGGACAGGTTCATGAAGCTCTGCGGCTTGGCGACGTAGAGCTGCTTGCCATCCCATTCGTGCGAAGCCACGAGCGACCCGCACTCCTGCTTCCAATAGTTGGCGCGCACCTCGGCGGCAACGGCGTCGGCGGCAGCGAATCCCGCGTTATGGCGCGTGCCGTCGTATTCGGCCCCGGGGTTCCCAAGGCCGACGACCAGCCAGGCCTCCTCTTCCACGCCTTCCCCTAGAGTGCGAAGTCGGGGTCGAACAGCTCTGACACGGACGTGTTGCCGTAGACGTTGGCGATCGCGCGGGCGAACAGCGACGCGACGCTGACGACCTTGATCTTGCCCGTCTGTCTCTCGAGCGGCACGGGAATGGTGTCGCACACCACCACTTCCTTGACCGGGGCGTTCTCAAGCCTTTCGTAGGCAGGGCCCGAGAACACGGGGTGCGTGGCGCAGATGTAGACCTCTTCGGCGCCGTTGGCCTTGAGCGTGGCCGCGGCAGCCGCGATCGTTCCGCCCGTGTCGATCATGTCGTCGTTGATGATGCAGATCTTGCCATCGACGTCGCCGATCAGCGCCGTTATCTCGGCCTTGTTGTGGCCCGGGCGCCCCTTGTGCATGATGGCCAGGTCGGCCTCCAGCATGTCGGAGAGCTTCTTCGCGGCCTTCGCGCGGCCCACGTCGGGCGACACGACGCACACCTTGTCCTTGGGGAAGTTCTTCGCCTTGAAGTAGTCGGCGAGGATGGGAAGCGCGGTGAGGTGGTCCACCGGCACGTCGAAGAAGCCCTGTATCTGGCCCTGGTGCAGGTCGATCGACATGACGCGGTTGACGCCGGCGGTGGTAAGCAGGTTGGCCACGAGCTTCGCCGTGATGGGCTCGCGCGCCGCAGCCTTGCGGTCTTGGCGGGAATATCCGTAGTGCGTGATTACGGCGGTTATGGTGCGCGCAGAGGCCCTCTTGGCAGCGTCGGCCATGATCAGCAGCTCCATCAGGGCATCGTTCACGTGCTCGCCGGCCACCGACTGCACGATGAACACGTCAGCTCCGCGCACGCTTTCCAGGTAGCGCGCGTATATCTCGCCGTTGGCGAACTTCTCGAGCTTCACCTTCCCCAGATCGACGCCCAGGACGTCGGCTATCTTCTCGGCAAGCTCGGGGCTGACGGACCCGGAGAACAGCGCCAGCGATTTCTGCATCTCAGTCATTTGGTTCGAACCTTTCCGTCGGTTTCGTACAGGGCGTTGCAAGGCAGCGGACGCGAGTGCGTACGCCTACTTCTTGTGCTCGATCACCCACTCGTCGTATATCTTCTCGCGCGACCGGGCCACGGCCAGGGCGTTGTCGGGGACGTTCTTCGTGATGACCGACCCTGCGCCGACCACGACGTTGTCGCCAATCTCGACGGGAGCCACCATCATGGTGTCCGACCCGATGAAGGTTCCATCGCCGATGACGGTGCGGTGCTTGTTCTTGCCGTCGTAGTTGCACGTGATCGATCCCGCGCCGATGTTGACGCCCTCTCCCATCTGCGTGTCCCCGATGTAGGAGAGGTGCGGAACCTTCGAGCCCTTCCCGATGACCGACTTCTTGATCTCGACGTGGGTGCCGGCCTTCGCGCCCTCGCAGAGATGCGCACCGGGACGCAGGTAGGCGCGCGGGCCGGACGTCGCGGCGTCTTCCAGCACGGCCTCGTGCGCGACCGTCTCGTCGACCACGCAGCCGTTGCCAACCTCGGTGTCGTAGAGGCGCGTGTTCGGCCCTACGGTGCAGCCTTCGCCCACGCGCGTGTTCTTCAACATGGTGGCCGGAAGAAGCGTGGTGTCCTCGCCTATCTGCACGTCGCCGATCAGCGTGACGTTGGGATGAATCGTCACGTCGCGTGCTATCTTGACGTCGGGGCCGCACCACACCAGCTCGGGAGCGATCATGGTGACGCCGCCGTCCATCAGCGCGTCGTTGATCTGCATCTGCTTGATGCGGCAGGCCTCCGCCAGTTGCTTGCGGGAGTTCACCCCAAGGCATTCCTCGGGGTCGTCGGATTCCAACGCGACGGTCTTTTGGCCCTTGCTGCGCAGCACCGCCATGGCGTCGGTCAGATAGTACTCGCCCTGGGCGTTGTCGGTGCCTATCTCGCGCAGCGCCTCACGCAGGCTTTTCGCGTCGAAGCAGTAGAAGCCCGAGTTGCACTCGCAGATGCCTGCCTCTTCGGGAGTTGCGTCCTTCTGCTCGACTATGCGCGTGACGGTGGCGCCCGTCGCCGCGCCCTCCGCGAGGTCGAAGCCCTCGCGGACTATGCGGCCGTAGCCGAACGGGTCGTCCAGCCGCATGGTGAGCACCACGGCGGCGGCACCGCTTTCCGACCGCGCGTCGGCCAGGCCCTTGATGGTCTCCGACGTTATCAGCGGGCAGTCGCCGGAAAGGATGACCACCGAGCCTTCGAAGCCGGAAAGCGCCGGCGACTCGAGCGCGCACTGGACCGCATGGGCGGTGCCCAGCCGCTCGGGCTGCTCGGCCGTCTCGCATTCGTCCTGCACCAGCGGAAGCACCTGTTCGGCCTCGTGGCCCACTACGGCCACGACCTTCTGGATGCCGGCGCCCTTCGCGGCGTCGACGACCCAGTTGACCAGCGGCTTCCCCAGGATTTCGTGCGCCACCTTGGGCTTTTTGGACTTAAGGCGAGTGCCGGCCCCTGCGGCCAGCACGATTGCTGCAACGTCGTTCATGCGCGCCCCCTCGAAGCTGTTTTAGACAGGGTTACATGATAGCGCGTTTGCCGCCCGCCCTAGCGTGGAGCTTGGCGTGCCATTGGAGCACGCCCAATGGCACGTCCACCACTACATCGACCTGGAATGCCTTCCGCGCATTCCGACACGCTCACTCGTCGCGGCCTTTTCTCTCTATGCGAAGCTCTCGCGTGCCGATGGCGTCCTCGCGCACCTTCTTGAGCTCCTCGGCCAGGTCCTCGTCGGCCATCTCCTCGATCATCCTGTCGCGGCTGCGCATCGCTTCGCGGTCGCTGTGCGAGACGTTGTCGGGGTCCTTGTGCACGCTGACGAAGCTTACCCCCTGCCTCTCGGCCACCTTGGCCTGGAAGAACAGCAGCAGGAATCCGACGATGCCGGCAACCAGCGAGGCCATCAGGATCGACAGCTTCGCCTCGGTTATCAGGACCTCGCTTGCGTAGGCCAGGTTGGCGACGAAGATTGCCATGGTGAAGCCGACGCCGCCCAAGATGGATGCCCCCAGCATATGCATCCAGTTGACGTTCGCCGGAAGGGTCGCTATCTTCGCCTTCACGGTTATGAAGCTGAAGAGCATGATGCCGATGGGCTTGCCCAGCACCAGTCCGCAGAACACGCCCAGCACCACCGGCGACGAGGCCATCGTGGCGAAGTCCAGCCCCTCGAAGGACACGTCGGCATTGGTCAGCGCGAACAGCGGAAGGATGGCGAAGTACACCCACGGGTAAAGCGCCTGTTCGAGCCTGGTGGCGGGAGGCACGGCCTGCCTGGACACCCTGGATATGCTGGACACGGTGGTTATGTACTTCTTCTGGGCGACGAGCGGCGTGTTGTCGCCGTCGTAGAAGGCGTTCGCCAGCCGCACGCGGTCGTCGGACCACGACAGGAAGTTCTGCAGGTTTATGCCCGACCCCGACGGGATGGCGAACGCCAGCAGCACGCCGGATATGGTGGAGTGTATGCCGGACATGAACACGCACACCCAAAGCACGCAGCCCACGAGGATGTAGGGCACGAGCGAGAATACGTGCATGCGGTTCATGGCGATCAGCGCCGCGAACACCAAGGCCGCCGCCGCAAGCCACATGAAGTCGGGGCTTTCGCCGTAGAAGATGGCGATCACCAGGATGGCGATGATGTCGTCGGCGACCGCCAGCGTGGACAGGAAGACGCGCACGCCGTTGGGGACGCGGCTGCCCAGAAGCGCAAGAATGCCCAAAGCGAACGCGATGTCGGTGGCAGTGGGCACGCCCCAACCGTGCACGGCCTCGGGATGCGACGCGTTGAACAGCAGGTAGATGCATATGGGGGCGCACACGCCGCCGGCCGCTCCAAGTATCGGCAGTATGGCCTGCCGGATGTTCGTCAGCTCCCCCGCCGTCATCTCGTACTTGATCTCGAGGCCCACAAGCAGGAAGAATATGGCCATGAACACGTCGTTGATTATGTGCGCGAACGACATCTCGCCGTAGAAGAAGTCGCCCAGGCCGATGACGACATGGGTGTTCCAGAAGGAGAGGAAGGCGTCGTATGCCCCGGTGTTGGCCACGACCAGCGCCACGATGGCCGCAACCAGCATGACCGCCGCAGCCTTCGTGGACGAATGCGTGAAGCTGATGAGCTGGCGCAGGCGCTTGTTGCGCCCCTGGACCTCTTTTATGAATATCCCGTGAGGGTCCGGGTCGTCGGGGGTGGGCTGCACGAGCACAGGGCCTTCGGGGGAATCCTCCACGTCGAGGAATTCCTGGGATGTCGCTATGGGCTTCCCGCTTCCGTTCAGGCTCACGCCGCATTCGACTCTGACCGTGCCGGAAGCCGGGTCAGGCGTCGGTTCGACGCCGTCCGCCTTCTGTTCCTTCGCGTCGCCTTCGACGCCGCTCTTTTCGTCCTTCATGCGAATCACTCCAATGGATTTCACCCTATGTTACCAAATGCAACAATTCATAATCGCCTCCCGGCGTCTTGGTTTATCAGCTGACAATTGGGTTATCCTAGGTTAGGTAACATTGGCCGACTATACAGAGGTGGTAAGTATGGATGTCACCGTATCCGGACGCAAGATGCCCGTAAGCGACTCGCTGAAGGCCTACGCCGAAGACAAGATCGGCGGCGCGGTTGAGCAGCTGGACGTAGGCGCGATCTCCTGCGACGTGGTGCTGTACAGGGAGAAGAACCCCGCCAACCCCAATCCCGCAATCTGCGAGGTTACGGTGCTGATGAAGGGCCATGTCGCCCGCGTCGAGGAAAGCGAGCAAGACATGTTCGCCGCCATCGACGTGGCAGCGGCCAAGATCGCCCGCCAGCTCCGCAAGTTCAAGACGCGCGTGCGCAGCAAGCGCACCAAGAAGACCGAGCAGGACATCGCCATGCGCGACGCCGCGGCCCATCCCGAAAGCGACCTCGACCTCGATGCGCTGATGGAC